>SFOF01000241.1 GCA_004552515.1 Clostridiales bacterium | reverse complement strand
GGGGGCGGCCTCCTCGGGGGCGCTCATCTTCATATCGTCGAGCAGGCGGTTGAAGGCATATCTTCTGTCCTCATCCTCGACCAGGCCGTGCGTGACGGCAAAATCGACCAGGCGATGCAGACATTCGGTGGCGTTCATGGAAAATCACTCTCACTTTCAGGGAATCGCAGGTTATGTACAGACTTTTCGGCAGATGTTTTTTTGTACTATTCTTCGAAGAGCGACTGGATCTTCAGCCGCGCGCGGTAAATGTCGTTGCGCGGGCAGCCGGCTTCGCGGGCGGCGTTCGCGGCTTCGTCCAGATCCGCGCCGTCCAGTATGGCGCGCAGCATGACGACGTCGGCGGGCAGCGCTTCGCTCTTCTTTTCGAGCGGCGGCAGGGGACTTAAGTCAATCACCAGACAGTATTCGCCCTTCTCGACGTTCGGATTGGCGCGCATTTTTTCCAGCACCTCGGCGCTCGTGCCGCGGTAGATCGCTTCATACAGCTTGGTCAGATCGCAGCACACGGCCAGATTGCAGCCGGGCAGCGTCCTGTCGATCGCCTCGATCAGATTGACCACGCGGTGCGGCGATTCGTAGACCACCGCGATGGGCACGCCGCCAGCGCGGATGGCCTCGAGCTTTTCGATAAGTGGCTTCTTCTCGCGCGGAAGAAAGCCGTAGAAGGCAAATTCGCGCGCGTCAAAGCCGGACGCGGAGAGCGCCGTCACCGTGGCGGAGGGGCCGCACACCGGCACGACGCGAATTCCCGCCCGCCAGGCTGCGTCCACAAGGCGGTTGCCCGGATCGGATATGGCGGGGGTGCCCGCGTCGCAGGTCAGCGCCACGTCGATGTTCTCGGCGATCATGCGCTCGATGATGACGCTGGCGCGGCTCTCCTCGTTATGGCGGTGGCAGGAGACGGCCGGCCTTGAAAGCCCCAGATGGTTGAGCAGCTTCATCGCCATGCGCGTGTCCTCGGCGGCCACCAGATCGACCCTTTCGAGCGTCTCGCGCACGCGCGGGGAGAGGTCGCTCAGATTGCCGATGGGCGTTGCGACGACATAGAGCGTGGGCATATCAGTCACCGGCCTTTCTGCGGACGGTATAGCACAGCTCGCCGAAGAGCACGTCCCGCCGCTCGATATTAAACGCCTGCGCGGCGCTTTGCTCAAACCAGTCGGAATAGTGCTTTTCCATGCCGACGCTGCGTCCGCCCAGCGTCTTCAGCGGGAAGGTCACGATGAGGACGGGCGCGGGGATCGATGTAAGCAGCTCCATTGCCGCGCCTTTCTTCTGCTGCTCCAGCACGGGCAGCAGTTTCATCATAAGCGCCGCGTCGGTCTCGGGCAGCGCCGGCGCGCAGAGCAGATCGCGGCACTGCGCCGAAACGTCCCAGCCGCGCCGCAGCGCCCAGTCGTTGATCAGCTGAACGCAGCCGCCGCTGACGTCCAGCCCGCGCACGGCATAGCCGCGATGTCCCAGATAGAGCGGATTCAGCCCGCAGGCCAGATCGAGCAGCGTTTTCGGGGCGATGGGCGAGAGCAGCGTGTCGTAAAACGCGTCGATGTGCTCGAGCCGCTCGCGCGTGGAGGCGTGCAGCTTCAGCGTTTCAAAGAGCGCCGCATCCGCATCCTCGCCGGCGAGCAGCTTCCGCGCGTGCTTTAATTCATCGCTCGTCATGAACGCGCCGGTGATCTGATGAAGCGCCGTCTTGAGCGCCTTTTCGGCCTCCTTGGCGTTTTTGCGCTTTGAAAGCGCCTCGGCATAGAGCCGCGAAACCGTGTCGGGGCAGACGTCCTTATACTTTGCGGAAACCGGCGTGTTACTCATGGCGGATCAGCTCCATCAAGCGGGCGTAGAAGCGCAGATTGTGCGCCGTCGCCAGACGGTAGGCCTGCGAATCGCCGACCTTGAAGAGATGATGCAGATACGCGCGCGAATACCGCCGGCAGAGTATGCAGTCGCACTCGGGGTCGATCGGCCCCCTGTCGCGGACGTGCTGCTCGTCCAGCATATAGACGAACGAATAGAACCTGCCGTCCGGACGGCGCACGCCCTCGGGGGTGGCCATGCCCTTTTTGAAGCAGTACAGCCGCTGGTGGCGCGCCTCCCGCGTGGGAATCACGCAGTCGAAGAGCGTATAGCCCATGTTTACGCACTGCACGATTTCCTCGGGACGCCCCAGACCCATGGCGTAGCGGGGCAGATTCGGATCCATCGCGTCGGCCGCGTCCTGCAGGATGTCAGGGCGCAGCTTGCCCTCCGCGTCCAGCGGCCAGCCGCCGAAGCCGAAGCCGTCGAAGCCGATCTCGCGCAGCCGCGCGCCGCATTCCAGCCGCAGCGCCCGATTGCCGCCGCCCTGCACGATGCCGAACAGCAGCGGACGCGGCCCCTTGCGGCCCTTGACCAGCTTGTCGAACTCGGCCCGGCAGCGCGCGCCCCATTTGACGGTCAGCTCGACCGAGCGGCGCTGCACGTCGTCGGGGTCGTCGGGCGATGTGCATACGTCCAGCGCCATCATGATGTCCGAGCCGTACTGGAACTGCGCCTGAATGCACTTTTCAGGCGTGAAGGTCATCTTTTCCGCGCCGCGATCGGGACGGAAGATGATTTCGTTGTCGCGAATTTCGCCGTATTCGGCGTTTTCATGGATCAGCGAATAAAGCTGAAAACCGCCCGAATCGGTCAGGATCGGGTGATTCCAGCCCGTAAAGGCGTGCAGGCCGCCCAGCGCCTTGATGAGCCGCGCGCCCGGTCGGTTATACAGATGATAGCTGTTCATGACGCAGCCGGGGATCCGCGCGTCCTCGGCGTCCTCGAAGCCTGTGGCGCGCAGCGCGCCGTAGGTCGCGTCCGGGAAGAACGCGGGCAGCCTGACGACGCCGTGGGGAGTGCTCAGTTGGGTCATAGGGGCCTCCGTTTTACAGATGTTCAATGATGCGCAGTGTGGCGCTGCGGGCGCGCGGGTTCTCGGCCAGCTCCTCCGCGGAGGCCGTGATCGGTTTGCGGGTGACCGCCTTGACCGTCGCGGCGCGGCCGCACACGCACACGGGGAAGGATTTCGGGCAGACGCACGGCTCGATCAGCGATTTGAAGGTGTTCTTGACCACGCGATCCTCCAGCGAGTGAAACGCGATGACGCACAGCCGTCCGCCGGGATTGAGCAGCGACGCGATGTCTCGCAGCGCGTGCTCGAGCGGAGCCAGCTCGTCGTTGACGGCGATGCGCAGCCCCTGGAACGTGCGCCGCGCGGGGTGAGAGCCGTCCTTTTCGCGGAATTTTTTCGGAATGGCCGCATCGATGATCGACACCAGATCGCCGGTCGTTTCGATGCGCTTTAATTTGCGCCGGTCGCAGATGACGCGCGCGATCTGCACTGCCCAGTTTTCCTCGCCCCAGTCGCGGATGACGCGCGCGATCTCGTTTTCCGGCCACTCGTTGACGATCACGGCGGCGGTCAGCGCCTGACGCCTGTCCATGCGCATATCCAGCGGCGAGTCGGCATGATAGGAAAAGCCGCGTGAGCCTTCGTCCAGCTGATAGCTGGAAACGCCCAGATCGAGCAGCG
>SFOF01000240.1 GCA_004552515.1 Clostridiales bacterium | reverse complement strand
GCATCCTGCCGAGAACGTGCGCATCACGTTCGACAAGCGGCTGCACAGCGGGCTGTTCAGCCACGATCTGTTCAACCCCGCTCTGAACGGCATATCGCCGCTCGAGCCGGGACAGATGATCCTCGAGGTCAAATACAACCGCTATCTGCCCGAGCACATCAGGGGCATCCTCTCCACAGTGCCCGCCGTCTGCTGCGCCATCTCGAAATACACGCTGTGCCGCTCGTTCGAGCCGATCAGCGAAGATTGATTGCTTAAAAGACAAAGGAGGATTCGTCACCATGCCCACCCTGCTCACCGCCACCGGCACATCCTACAACAAATCCACGCTGGCCGCGCTCTTCGCCAACCAGACCATCTCCACCGGCTCCTGGCTGACCATCGTCTTTTCGCTCGCGCTGGCCTTCGCCACCGGCCTGTTCATCTACTGGATCTACCGCAGCAACTACCGCGGCGTGATGTACAACAACAACTTCGGCCTGACGCTCGTGCTGATGACGCTCATCACCACGCCGGTCGTCATGTGTATCCGCGAGTCCATTCAGCTGTCCATGGGCATGGTCGGCGCGCTGTCGATCGTCCGCTTCCGTACCGCCGTCAAGGATCCGCTGGACACCGCGTATATGTTCTGGGCGCTGACCATGGGCATCCTGCTGGGCGCGGGCCAGTTCTTCTTCGCCGCGCTCACCGTCGTGGGCATCGGCGCGCTGATCATCGTCATGAACCGCCTCAAGTTCAAGCAGAGTGAGCCAGGTCAAGTCCAAGACCGTCTCCCGCAACGGCGCGGAGATGACCATCGAGCTACGCGTCGAAAAGCAGGACGCGCTGGTCAACCGCCTGCTCGCCATCGAGGGCGTTCAGGATGCGACGCTGGTGGCCTATCAGCCCGAATAATCACATCGCCCTTCAGAATAACGCTCGCCGCGCGCGGGCGTTTTCTTTATATCTGCCGAACGTCTCCCCCGCCCCATTCCCGAAAAATACAATTCGTCCCTGCCAGGCGACAATTCGTCCCAGAAATCAACACAAAATCCGCCGCGCGCGCTATAATCACCTCAGAACCTGAGAAACGATCGCCGGTTCTCCGGCGGGAAAGGCGGTTTTCTTCATGAGCGAAATGACGACGAAATCAAAGCCGCGCTATGGCGCTGTCAGCTGCACGCTCTTCATGCTCCGGCACGCCTGGAAGCACTGCCGCATTGTGCTGGGGCTGCTCGCCGCGCTGATCGCGCTCTCCGTGGGCGACAGTCTGCTGCGACTCTTCGCCGCGCCGGTGATTCTCGATCAAGTGCAGTCTGCGGCGGCGCTTTCCGTGCTCTCGCGCACAATCCTTCTGTTCACGCTGGGGCTGATGCTGGCCGCGGCGCTCAGCGCGTATTGCCGCAATCTCGGCTTTTTCGGCCGCATTGAGCTGCGCACCGAGCTGATCCGCCAGGTCACACACAAGCAGCTCACCACATCATGGCCGAATCTGGGCGACGACGCGTTCAAGAAGCTGTGCGCCGGCGCGTCGAACGCCACAAACGCCAATTCCGAGGCGACCGAGGCCATCTGGGACACGCTGTTCGACCTGACGCGCAGCGTAATCGGCTTTGTGATCTATCTGCTGCTGCTCTCGAGCGTCAATCCGCTGATCATCGCCGCGACCATCGTCACTTCCGCCGCGAGCTTCTGCTTCAGTCTGAACGCCGCGCGCTATCGCGCCTCCATGCGCGACGAAAAGACCGGCCAGTGGAACTCCATCGGCTACATCAATTACAGAGCCAGCAGACGCGAGTTTGCCAAGGACGTGCGGCTCTTCGGCATGGCGGGCTGGCTGGGCAGCGTGTATGACAGTGCCGCGAACGCCATCGCCGCCTTCGAAGGGCGCGCTCAGAAGCGCGAGCTGATCTTCGCGCTGTTAAACGCGCTGCTCGCCTTCCTGCGCGGCGGCGTGATCTACGCCTATCTGATCGCCGCAACGCTGCGCGCACCGCTCACCGCGAGCGAGTTTCTGCTGCTGTTTTCGGCGGCGGGCGGCTTCTCCACATGGATCATGACCATCCTCCAGTCGGCCTCGACGCTCTACAAGCAGTGTCAGGACATCTCCACCGTGCGCGAGGCGATCGAATTCCCCGAGCCGTTCACATTCGAGGGCGGCGAATCACTCGCGCCCGATCCGGACGGCCGGTACGAATTGCGGCTGGAGGACGTGTCCTTCCGCTATCCCGGCGCCGAGAAGGATACGCTCACCCACATCTCCCTCACGCTGCATCCCGGCGAGAAGCTGGCCGTCGTCGGCCTGAACGGCGCGGGCAAGACCACGCTCATACGCCTGATGTGCGGCTTTGTCGATCCGACCGAGGGGCGCGTGCTGCTCAACGGCAAGGACATACGCGCCTACAACCGCCGCGATTACTACCGGCTCTTCGGCGCGGTGTTTCAGGACTTCTCCATGCTGGCCGCCAGCGTCGCCGCAAACGTCGCGCAGAGAGTCGATGCGATCGACATGGAGCGCGTGAAGCGCTGCGTCGCGCTGGCCGGACTGACCGAGAAGATCGAATCGCTGCCCCAGAGCTATGACACGCTGCTGGGCCGCGAGGTCTACGAGGACGCGCCCGAGCTGTCCGGCGGCGAGCTTCAAAGGCTGATGCTCTCTCGCGCGCTGTACAAAAACGCGCCGCTCATACTGCTCGACGAGCCGACTGCCGCGCTCGATCCGCTGGCCGAGAGCGATATGTATGCTCGCTATAACGAGCTGACGCAGGGGCGCAGCGCTGTGTATATCTCGCACAGGCTGGCCTCGACGCGCTTCTGCGACCGCATACTGCTCATCGACGGCGGCGCAATCGCCGAGGAGGGCACACACGATCAGCTCATGGCCGCGGGCGGACAGTACGCCCGCCTGTACGAAATTCAGAGCCGCTATTACGGAAAGGAGAATATCCGCCATGAAGAAGCATGACGAACGGTATGTGCCGCTGCGCGAGGCCTTTGCCAGCAATCTGCGCGCCATAAAGCTCTGGAGGAAGCTCGTCCCCGGCCTGTTTGCCAGTATGCTCTGCTACAAGGCTTTGCAGGCGGTCGCCCCCTATGCCACGGTGTATTTCGCCGCGCGGCTCTTGGACGAGCTGGCCGGCAGGCGCGACGCGGCTATCCTCATGCGCTGGGTGCTGATCACGCTGTGTACGGAAGCGGTTCTCGCCGTGCTGACGGCCTTTACAAAGCGCTGGTACAATATGCGCATGGGCGAGGACGTGACCTATCAGAAATACTCCCGCCTCTTCGTCGACAAGCGGCTGAGCATGGATTTCGGCGATGCGGACGGAAGCTACGCGCAGGATCTCGATTCGCAGATCAACCAGAACGCCAACTGGGGAATGTGGGGCCTGCTGCACACCGTCTACGATGTGGAAGCGCTGGCCTCCGGCCTGTTCCAGCTGCTCGGCGCGGCGGCGCTGTGCTTCTCGCTGTTCACGCTGCCCGTGCCCGAGAGAAGCGCGCTTAGCTGGGTCAATCATCCGCTGTTCCTCGCGGGCGCTGTGATCGTCATACTCTCCTCCGCGTTCATCGCCCCCATGCTCTCGAGCGCGTCGCAGTCGATCTGGGCGAGATTTTCAAAGACAGCCACCTTCGGCAACCGAATCTTCAGCTTCTGCTTCAACTTTGGCACGGAGCCGAAGCGCGCCTCGGACGCGCGCATCTACCGTCAGGATATCTATTGCAGCGGCGCCTATCGCGAGGATACGGCCTTTTCAACGCGCGGCGCCATGTTCAAACTGGCCAGAAAGGGGCGCTACGGGCTGATCGAGACGCTCTCCGGCGCGGCCTCTCAGCTGCCGACCGGTCTGGTGTATCTCTTCGTGTGCTTAAAGGCGCTGGGCGGCGCGTTCGGCGTGGGCGCTGTGACGCAGTATGTCGCATCGATCACGGCGTTCTCCGCCGGCCTTTCCGATGCGGTCAAGGCACTGGGCTCCTGCCGCAACAACGCCTTCTTCCTGCGCGATACGTTCGCCTTCCTCGATATTCCCAACGCCATGTATCAGGGCAGCCTGACCGTCGAAAAGCGCAGCGACCGCAAATACGACATCGAGTTCCGCGACGTTTCGTTCAAATATCCCGGCAGCGACGCATGGGCGCTGCGGCACGTCAATATGCGCTTTCAGGTGGGCGAGCGGCTGGCCGTCGTGGGCCGCAACGGCAGCGGCAAGACGACCTTCATAAAGCTGCTCTGCCGCCTGTACGACCCGACCGAGGGCGTGATTCTCCTAAACGGCATCGACATCCGCAAATACAACTACCGCGAGTATATGTCGGTGTTCTCCGTGGTGTTTCAGGATTAC
>SFOF01000239.1 GCA_004552515.1 Clostridiales bacterium | reverse complement strand
TTACGCCTCACCGCCGACTCCGTTCTCTGTCCCTCGCGTCCCTTCGTCCCCCGTCGAGATCGCCATAAGGAAACGCACAAGCCCAAATTAAACCAACCATCCTCGATAACCGCACCAACGATTCGAGAACGTACGAATGGCGATCTCGACCCACGGCGGAATAGGAACGCAACATTCCGCACGCCGTTCTGTTTGGCGCATATGCGGCAAACAGCAGGCGTGATCGAACGCAGGACATTCCGAGAGGAACGCATGATGGGCGCAAACAAACACACGACATTCCGAAAGGAACGCATGATGGGCGCGAACAAACACACGACATTCCGATAGAATCGCACGACCGGCACAGGACGAACACAGCCCCGTGCGAGAGCCGCCCCGCTCCCGCAGACCGACCCCGCGCGCACAATCCCTTCTGCCGGAGCTGCAACCGGCCAAACGCAACATTCGCCGGCGCACTATTCGCTATCCCGCAATTAACGATAACGCATCGCCGCGTCAGCGCGGAACAACGCCTTCAAGCGGAAGCCCCGCGCTGTTTGTTTTCTCCCATTGTAGAGATGTTTTATCCCTTGCCACGGCGCTCGATCTGACGTACAATAAAGGCGTATCATGTATGCGGGAGGAAACGCCATGTTTGGTTTTGAATATCCGGAATATATGCCCATCGGCCGCGTCGGGCTGGAGGTCAGCCTGAAGCCGTTCGGGCTGGATCTGAGCGAGGCGGGCATCGAAAAGACCTGCCGCGAGCTGTTCGACGGCTGGCGCGAGCTGATCGGCCACGCGCAGAACGTCTCCGTGCTCATGTGGACGAGCGACGGCAGCGAAATCCTCGAATACGACGGCAATCTCGAGTCCGCGTTCGACTGGTCGCGCTATATCGGCATCGGCAATCCGAAAAAGGAGCTGCCCAAAGGCGACCCCAACGGCGACGAAATCCACCACCGCCCTTATCTGTATATGGACAACCCGCCCGTCATGCGCTATGCCGACCTGAAGCGCATCATCGCCGCGCTCAAGCGCGTCGGGCGCGAAATGCTGAAGCTGAATGTCGAGGTGGGCGAAACCTTTGATCCCGGCCCCGAGTTCGCCTATTCCGATTTCAAGTTCCACCGCCACCCCGAGATGAACCGCGGCAGCATGATGGACAGCCTGTGGATCCACTGCGCCGCGCGGCTGCACGCCGATCATAACCGCTACGCCGCCTATCCGAACGGCATCCCCGAGGGCACGCACTTCGGCCGCTTCCTGGGTGAGCAGTTCATGGCGCTCAGGCGCGACGTGGGCTTTGACTACATCTGGCTGAGCAACGGCTTCGGCTTTTCGCTGCAATCGTGGAACTGGAAGGGCGAGCTGTTCGACGGCGAACGCTTCGACGACGCCAACGCCTCCGCCATTCGCGAGAATATCCGCACGTTCTGGCGCGAGTTTACCGCCGTCATGGGCGATACGCGCATCGAGACGCGCGGCAGCAACCTCACCGCCGGCATGGATATTTCCGCGCACGGCTGCCCGATCGACGATATTTACCGCGTCAGGACGCTGGTTGCGCCGCCCAATTCGCCGTGGGCCGCGATTGACTACCGCTTCGGGCTGGAGCTGGCCGGCTTCATGTCGCGCATGGCGCATCTGCCTGAAAAGGGCTATCTCTTCCGATATTATACGCACGACCCGTGGTGGCACAACAGCCCCTGGTTTGACCGCTACGATCGCACGCCGCACGACATTTACCTGCCGCTGACCGTTGCCCGTCTGGACGAAAACGGCCGCGTTACCCCGCCGGAGGGCATCAACTTCCTCTCCGCCGACGATTCCTACGGCCAGCTGCCGCGCCGCTGTCCCGTCGAGGTCACGCCCTTCCTGCTGGACGCGTATAGCCATTATCCCGACGCGCCCGGCCTGATCACATGGCTCTATCCGTTCGAGAGCTATGTCCGGCTCGGCCTTTACGAGGGCAAAATGCAGGATATGTTCATGGACGACTGGCTGATTGAAAACGCCATCGATCAGGGTCTGCCGCTCAACTCGGTGATCGCGGATGATCTGTTCGTTAAGTCGGACATGACGCGCTGGGCGGGCAAAATCCTCGTCACGCCCGTACCGCACGCAAATACCCCCGCCGAACAGGCGCTTTTCATGGCGCTGGATGCGGGCTGCCGCGTCGTGCTCTACGGCGGCGCCGCGTGGGCCTCGGACGAGGTGCGCGCGCTGATCGGCGTGGCGGAGGACAGGCCCATCGAGGGCGAGCTGACCATCGACACGGCGCTTGTGAAGGACGCCGCGCGCGGCTTCACGCTGCCGAAAAAGCTGCGTCATGTCTCGCTGCTCTCGGGCGGCGGCATTGGCGAAATCGCCGTGCAGGGCGCGGCGGTGCTGGCGACGGTGCAGGACGGCGCCGGGAACGCGCGCGTCTACGCGACGCTCAACGAGCACGCGCGCGCAGGCAGATTGGCGTGGATGCGCGGCTCCTTCCCGCACGACCAGCATTCCCAGAGCGCGCTGCCCCAGCAGCTCGACCGCCGCGAATATTTCCCGGTGGCGGCAATGCTGCGCGGCCTGCTGGAGACGATGGACGTTGTGATCCGCTTTACCGGCGAGCAGGAAATCCCCGACTGGCCGGTGATGCACGTCTCGATGTGCGGCAATATGTATTACGTCACCTCCTACGCCAAGGACACGACGGCAAAGCTGTCGCTGCGCTTCCCCGAGGGCGCGCCGCTTCTCGAGGGCAATCAGTGCGTTTACGAGAACGGCCTGACGACCTATCACGCCGACAAGTTCCGCCACAAGCGCCTGACGATCTTCGCCGACCAGAAGGAGCGCGCCGTGCTGAGCTGTGAGCGCAAGACGGCGGAAAATCCGTCGCTGGACGAGCGCTTCCTCATCCGCGGGCTGACGGACGCGACACTCACGCTGCGCCTCCCTTTGGACGCGCGCGTGCGCGTGGTGGAGCAGTCGGCCTGCAAGACGGGCGAGGGCGCGCCCTGGATGAACGTGCCGGGCAACGTGCCCTTCGAGACGCTGCCGGACGGAACGCGGCGCACGCTGCGGCCGGTCACGGGCGACGTATTTATCGCCTGGCAGTCGGACAATAACGCCGGATGTATGCTGGGCGAAAACCAGCGCCATCCCGAAAAGTTCATGGAAACCCGCCGCTGAGGTGTGGTGCTCCTCCCGTTCGGTTGATCGCCGGGCGGGATTTTTTGTGTAAAGCGTGGAACCGGCGCACGCCTTTTCGCGCCCAAATACACGACTCGGCGCTGTTTTTCAGCCGCCGAGCCGCCGCAATGGATTGTTTGGAGCGGTGACTTGACTTTGCCACAATTTGATATTATACTCAGTGTATTGAATGATCTTTCATTCGCCGATAAACGCTGAAAAGGAGGCTTCTTCATGGAAGAGCATAAAAACGCCTATAAAG
Organism: Clostridiales bacterium; assembly: GCA_004552515.1. Classification (GTDB taxonomy): domain Bacteria; phylum Bacillota; class Clostridia; order Christensenellales; family Aristaeellaceae; genus Firm-10. The sequence goes on along the minus strand of SFOF01000239.1, from coordinate 167 downwards.
TCCTCATTGCCGACGACGATCCCGTCGTGCATCAGTCGCTCAACGCCTATTTCAAGCGCGAAAACTTCACGACCGCTTCCGCTTTCGACGGCGAAAAGGCACTCGAGCTGGCGCGCCGCGAGCATCCGGACATGATCCTGCTGGACATCATGATGCCCAAGATGGAC
>SFOF01000238.1 GCA_004552515.1 Clostridiales bacterium | reverse complement strand
GTCGAAGCGGCTGAATCGCTCGAAGGAGCGCGCGCTGGAACACGACGGCATCGACGGCACGGACCAGCTGGACAAGATCATCGCCATCGACCAGACCCCCATCGGCCGCACGCCGCGCTCGAATCCGGCGACCTATACCGGCGTGTTCGATCTCATCCGCGAGGTGTTCGCCGCCACGCCGGACGCGCGCGCGCACGGCTACAAGAGCGGGCGCTTCAGCTTCAACACCAAGGGCGGGCGCTGCGAGGCCTGCGGCGGCGACGGCATCGTCCGCATCGAGATGCACTTCCTGCCCGACGTGTACGTCCCCTGCGACGTGTGCAAGGGGCGGCGCTACAACCGCGAGACGCTCGAGGTGCGCTACAAGGGCAAGAACATCAGCGAGGTGCTGGACATGACCTGCGAGGAGGCGCTCGAGTTCTTCGCGCCGCTGCCGCGCATCGCAGGCAAGCTGCAAACGCTGGTGGACGTGGGGCTGGGCTATGTGAAGCTGGGCCAGCCGTCCACACAGCTCTCGGGCGGCGAGGCGCAGCGCGTGAAGCTGGCCACAGAGCTGTCGCGCCGCGCGACCGGCCGCACGGTCTATGTGCTCGACGAGCCGACGACCGGCCTTCACATGGAGGACGTGGCGCGGCTCAACTCGATCCTGCAATCGCTCGCCGACGCGGGCAACACGCTGGTGGTGATCGAGCACAATCTGGACGTGATCAAGATCGCCGACTGGATCATCGACATGGGGCCTGAGGGCGGCGACGCGGGCGGCACGGTGATCGCCGAGGGCACGCCGGAGCAGATCGCGCAGGACGAGACGAGCTATACCGGCCAGTTCCTGAAGAAGGTGTTCGCGGCGGAGGGAACGGTCGGCTGAGAAGGTCGATGCGCGGTTTCGCACAGGCGCGTACTTCCGGCGTGCCGTGGGATATGTTTCCTCGCCCTTTGGAAGCGCTCCTGAAGCCGGAATACGCAAAACGGCGCACTGAAATCGAAGGCCGCGGGGGATTTTGCGTCCGGCGGTATTGGGAAAAGCGACATTTTGACGTGAGTTCAGCCGTCTGCCGACTTTCCATCGGCAGGCGGCTGAACTTTTCTTTTTTTTGATTCACAGGGAAGAGGCCGCGTCGCCCCCTCCGTCTCTCCACGCCGACATTGCGCTGCCGTCACGGCGCGGTGTGCTTAGTCCGCTCAGTCCGCGTCGCGCTTTTTGTGTACGGAACAGGCGAAGGGTTATCCTGCTTTTGAGGTTCCGATGCCCCAAAACAAAGCAAAGCCGCCTGTCCGCATAAACCGGCGGCGACCCTGCTCATATGAAGCGTCATCCCTTCTTCATGCTCCGATTATAGCATGGCGCGTCCTGCCAAGCGGGTCTGCGTGCGCTTTTAACGATCCTATAAATTTGTCGCCTCAAAATTTCATCTTGGGATTGCTTTTTTTCGGCAATGTTGGTAGAATAGGAGCGCGGCGCGGCTTCAGCGCGTTTTGGATCAGCGCGGCGCACGGCTCGGCCATCAGCCCGCCGAACGCGGGGACGTACCACGCAAACGCGGGATCCTCGGTCAGCCGGTAGACGCTGCCGCAGCAGCCCGCCTGCGCGTCGTATGCGCCGAAAATTACGCGATCCGGCCGCGCCTGTCCGATTGCGCCCGCGCACATACAGCACGGCTCGAGCGTGACATAGAGCGTGCAGCCGGTCAGCCGCCAGCCGCCAGTCGCCTGAGCCGCCAGCCGCAGCGCGTTCATTTCGGCGTGGCCGGTCGGGTCGAGCGCGCGCTCGCGGGTGTTGTGGGCGCGGGCGACGACCGTCTCGCCGCGCGCAATCACCGCGCCGACGGGGATTTCGCCCTCGGCGAGTGCCTGACGCGCTTCCTCGAGCGCCAGCGCCATCATGGCTCGGTCTGTGTCCGTGAACATGGCTCGTCCTCCCGTGAACGTGATGCCCTCATTATAGCACGTTTTGGGGCGGACGGGAAGAGCCGCGGCGCAAAAACGGCGGGCAATGTGCCACCACAGACGGCTGCATCCCTCGGGGGCCGTGAAAAGTGTACACGAAGCGTTCCGCTGCCGCGCAGGAAAGCCGCGTCTATGGATGCGTGGGATTCGGGCGGTCAAACGAACCCCGTTCGTCCGGCGCTTTGTTCAGCGCTATTCCTCCATGGGGGGAACGCGCTTTTTCTGAAGCCCCGGCGGCAGAACAGCCGGGCTTTCCCTTGACGGGGGCAAGGCCGCGTGCAGCTGCAAAAAGTTTAATGTTGGATGATCAGACGCGAAAGCTCGACTAAAAAACAAACCGGCGGATGCATGAAGGAAGCGCGCCGGAGAAAATCGGGAGGGATAACCACCATGAAGGACGTATGGTCTGCCTGGGAGCCTGTAAGGGCCGATATTCAGCCGCAGAGCGCTGAGATCGGCGTATGGAACCGTGCCTATCGCTTTGAGGAGAGCGTGTTCCCCACGTCGGTGACGGCGGGCGGCGAGGAGCTGCTCGCGCGTCCCATCGAGCTGGTCGGCCGTTACGCGGGCGCGGTTGAGCGCCGTGTGAGCGAGGCGAGCTACTACGAGCTGGAAAAGAGCGACGAGCGGGCCGTGTTCCAGCTGGCCTCGCGCATGGGCAACACGGTGATCGACGGGCGCATGACCTGCGATTTCGACGGCTTTATCGAGATCTGCTTTTCGGTGATTCCGTTCTGGTCGTTCTCGAAAAACGGCGACAACGCGCCGCGGCTTGACAAGCTATATATCGATATTCCGATGAAGAAGCGCTTCGCCCGCCTCTATCATTACTGGCCGAACGCCGCGACCAGCATCATTCCCGATCCGAACGTGGTCAACGCCGACGCGCTGCCCGAAAGCGGCGCGGCCTTCCCGTTCAAGCCGTATCTGTGGCTGGGCGACGAGTTCCGGGGGCTGGGCGTGAGCATGGAGAGCGACGAGTCCATCGAGGCTGACGGAAATGTGTGCGAGTTTATTCCGAATGGCGACGAGGTGATTCTGCGCATCCATTTGCTCGACCATATGCCCGAGGACTGGCAGGGCCGCGTCGATCGCTGGATCGATGCGCTCACGCCCATCGACTATCGCATCGGCCTGATGGCCACGCCGGTGAAGCCGGTCACGCCCGCGCACAGGCGCGACTGGCGCGCGTTCCACGCCTTCGGCAATATGTACATCAATGACGCGCACGGCGCGAAGGCCGCGCCGGCCTACCTGAACGAGATGCCCGGCGCGCTGGAGCGGCTGGAAAAGGGCGGCGTGAAGTGGATCATATTCCACGAATCGAGCAGCCGCGCGCAGAATTACGGCCTGATCGAGGATCCGGAGCGCTTCAGGCGGCTGATCGAAGACTGCCATAAGCACGGCATCAAGACCATGCTCTATTTCGGCTACGAGTTTTCGACGCTCGCGCCGACGTGGTTTGAAAAGTCGAAGGACTATCTCATCCGCACGCCGAACGGGCACTTTACCGGCGGCTGGCAGCGCAAGCCCGATCAGCGCGCGTTCATGGTGTGCTATCGCGGCGGCTACAGCGCGGACATGATCGAGCGCGTGAAATTCATAATGGACGTTCGTTCCGTGGGAGTGCGCCAACGAGCGCCACGGCTGCGGCTACACCGACAGAAACGGCAAGCGCCACGCGACCTTCCCGCTCTTTGCCGTGCGCGATCATGTGAGGAAGCTCTACGAGGCCGTGCACGAGCGCGGCGGGCTGATCGACACGCATCAAAGCTCCTGCTGCATCGCCCCGACGCTGGCCTATTGCGACAGCTATTACGACGGCGAGAACATTCAGGGCGCGCTGATCAGATCGATCACCGAGGGGCGCGGGCTGACCTCCTTCCTGAGTCTGCCGGCCTTCCGCACCGAATACATGGGCAAGAACCTCGGCCTGATCGATCAGTTCATCGCCTACACCAATCCGGAGATCGGCTGGACGATCGAGAAGCTGTGCGCGCTCACGCTGATCCACGACGTGATTCCGCGTCCGCGTCAGATCGGCGCGCCGACCGCCGAGAGCATGGCGGTCGATCTGGACTACATCGAAAAGATCTGGCGTGCCTTCGACGAATTCGGCGTGGAGGATGCGGCGTGGCTGCCCTACTGGGAGCAGAACGACGTCGCCGCGTGCGAAACGAAGGATGCGTATCTGAGCCTGTACAGGGGCGCGCGCGTGCTGGGCGTGCTGTCCAATCTGGCCACGCAGAGCCAGACTGTCCGCGTGCGCACGGACAAGCCGAGCGTTGAGAACGTGCTGACCGGCGAGGTGTATGCGGCGAAGGACGGGCGCATCGAGTTCGTCGCGGAGAGCTACAAGCCGTATCTGCTGGCGTTGTAAGGGCGCTTTCGCCGTCGTCCTTTGGGGCGGCAAAGGGCGCATATATAGTAGAAACCGCCTCTCAAAGCGTATGTTTTGGGAGGCGGGTTTTTCATGTTTTTGCGCGGGGCCGTCATATTGCCGCGTCGGATGAACGCGGGGCGGCGCTGGTCGTGCGGCGCTTAATGGCGGCGTATGTCCGCGCTGACGCGAAGCGGCGTTGTTCTGCTTCATGGGATCGTGAATCGCGGGCCGTCGCGGCGTTGCGTCCCGCCGGTTATAGCTCCGGCAGAGGGGATTGTGCGCGCGGGGGCTGTTCTGCGGGGCGATGCGGTTCTCTCGGAATGTCCTGCACTCGATCACGCCTGCCTTTACGGTTCTCTCGCGGCGTCTTATGTTCGATCACGCCTGCTGTTTGCCGCG
>SFOF01000237.1 GCA_004552515.1 Clostridiales bacterium | reverse complement strand
TAGAATAACTCTAAATCAGAAAAATATGTCTGTCAAGCGTCGGTTTGTCATCAAAAAATTGTGTTATTTGACGAAAATGATGGAAAACCGGTGTTTTTTCTTGCGGAACAGACGGAAAACGGAATATAATAAATTGAAACAAGGCAATTTCACCAAAGACAAACGCGAAGGGAGCTGCGGCTGCTCTATGATAACTGATATGACAGAAGGAAAACCCGGGAAGATCCTGTGGCGGTTTGCGCTGCCCGTGCTGTGCAGCGTGGCCTTTCAGCAGATGTACCAGATCGCGGACAGCGTGATCGCGGGCCGGTGCGTGGGCGGTTCGGCGCTCGCGGCGATCGGCGCGTCCTATCCGGTGACCATGCTGTTCATGGCGGTGGCGACCGGCCTGAATCTGGGCTGCTCGGTCGCCGTGTCCCAGCTCTTCGGCGCGAAGGATTACAGCCGGATGAAGACCGCCGTTTCGACCTCGATCCTGTCCACGCTGGCGATCAGTCTGGTGCTGATGGCCGTTGGTCTGCTCTTCTGTGATGGTATGCTGGGCGCACTCGGGACGGACGCGTACATCTTTGACGACGCCGCGCTCTACCTGCGGATCTATCTGTACGGCATGGCCTTTTTGTTCCTTTACAATATCTGCACCGGCATTTTCAACGCGCTGGGCGACAGCCGCACGCCGCTGTATCTGCTGATCGGCTCGTCGGTCGGCAATGTGATTCTGGACTATGTGCTGGTCACCGCCTTTGACATGGGCGTTGCAGGTGTGGCCTGGGCGACCTTCCTCGCGCAGGGCATGGCCTCGGTGCTCGCCCTGCTGACCCTGCTGCGCCGTCTGCGGAAGGTCGAGACCGACGCGTTTCCGCTGTTTTCCGGCCTGCTGTTCATGCGCATCGCGGGTCTGGCCGTGCCCAGCATTTTGCAGCAGAGCTTCATTTCGGTGGGCAACCTGTTCATCCAGTGGCTGGTCAACGGCTACGGCTGGACGGTCGTGGGCGGTTTTTCCGCCGCGATGAAGCTGAATAACTTTGTCATTGTGGGCTTGACCGCGCTGGGCAGCGCGATGTCCAGCTTCGCCGCGCAGAACATCGGCGCGGAGCGGTTCGATCGGGTCACGCAGGGTCTCAAGGCGGGCGCAAAGATGTCGGTCGGCGTGGCCGTGCCCTTTTCGCTCCTGTTTGCGTTGGGCGGCAGTCTGGTCATGCGGCTGTTTGTCTCGGCGAGTGAGCCTGAGGTCATCGCGGCGGGCGCGCTCTTTCTTCGGGTGGTCGCGCCGTTTTACGCCGTCATCTCGCTCAAGCTGTGCGCCGACGGCGTGCTGCGCGGCGCGGGCGCGATGACCGCCTTCATGATCTCGACCTTTTCCGACCTCATTCTGCGCGTCGTGCTGGCCTTCTTCTTTTCGCAGATGTGGGGCGCGGTCGGCATCTGGTCGAGCTGGCCGGTCGGCTGGTTCATCGGCACCGCGGCTTCGCTTCTGTTCGTGCGCGCGGGTGTGTGGAAGCGCCGCACCAAGCTGGTCTCCTGAGGATACTTCGATCCCTCCCTGTACATACTGGTCGCAGGGAGGGATTTTCTCTTGATTCGGATGGAAAATGTCTGTAAAATATATGACAAAGGCAGGGTGTGCGCCCTGCGGGACGTGACGCTCGAAATCGCGCGCGGCGACTATGTTTCGGTCATGGGCGCGTCCGGCTCGGGCAAGTCCACGCTCATGCACATCCTGGGCTGTCTCGACCGGCCGACGAGCGGGGTCTACCGCTTCGACGGGGTGGACGTTTCGCGCCTGTCCGCCGCCGGACGCGCCCGCCTGCGCGGCACGCGCATCGGCTTCGTCTTTCAGAGCTTTGGGCTGGTGCCCGGGATGGACGCGCTCGAAAACGCGGCGCTGCCGCTGACCTTTCAGGGCGTGCCCCGGGCCGAGCGGCTCAGCCGGGCGGCGGATGCGCTGTGCATGGTCGGGCTGGGCGCACGGCTGCGGCATCCGCCCGCCGCCCTGTCGGGCGGACAGCAGCAGCGGGTGGCTATCGCGCGGGCGCTGGCGGCCGACCCGGACGTCCTGCTGGCCGACGAGCCGACCGGCAACCTCGATCCGGACGCGGCGGGCGAGATCTTAGACCTGTTCGACCGGCTGAGCGCGGCCGGGCGAACGATCGTCTGCATCACCCACGACCCTGCGGCGGCCGCCCGCGCCGGACGGCATATTTTGATCAAATCGGGCAAAATCTGCCCCGAAACAGGAGGAAATGACCCATGAACAGACGGGATAAGCACAATTATTATCTGGATATGGCCGACGTTGCGCGGGAGCGCGGCACCTGCCTGCGCCGCAACTACGGCGCGGTCATTGTCAAGAACGACGTGATCGTCTCGACTGGCTATGTCGGCGCGCCGCGCGGCCGGGCCAACTGCATCGACCTCGGCACCTGTATCCGTGAGCAGATGAAGATCCCGCGCGGCGAGCGGTACGAGTTCTGCCGCTCGGTGCACGCCGAGGCCAACGCGATCATCCACGCCTCGCGCGAGCAGATGCTGGGCGCGACGCTCTATCTGGTCGGCCGGGACGCCAAGACGAATGAGCTGATCGGCGACGCGAACTCCTGTACGATGTGCAAGCGCATGATCATCAACGCGGGCATTGCGCAGGTGGTCATCCGCCGGACGATGGATACATACGAGATCATCGACGTGCAGCAGTGGATCGACCACGACGAGCTGCTCGCCGGGCAGATGGGGTATTAAGCCGTGCGGAATCTGCTGCTGGCGCTGGGCTGGAATCTGGCGCTTCTGCTGCCCCTGCTGGCGCTCTGGGCAATTTGGAACAGCCGCCGTCCGATGACGGCCGGCCGGCTGCGGCGGACGCTGCACTGGGAGAAGCTCCCGGCGCAGAATGCGCTGCCTTGCGGCGGGCATCTGGGCGCGGCGGCGGCACTCTTGCGTGCCGCCGGTCAGGGCGGGGACGACCGGGCGTGGCTTGCCGCCCTGCTCCTGCGCTGGACGCAGGCGGGCTGCCTGACCCTGCGGGTCGCGCCCAAGAAGAAGCTGCGCTCCTTCGGGGAGGACGAGCAGGCCGAGGTGACCTTTACGGATATGCCCACAGGCTTGACGACGGCCGAGCGCGGCCTGTTCGAGACCCTGCGCGGCTGGGCGGACACGGACGGGACGCTCCAGCGCAGCGAGCTGTATCAGGCGGCGCGGGCGGACGCGGCGGCGCTCCAAAACCGGATGACCCAACTCCGGCACGAGGGCGTGCGCGCCCTGCGTGAACTGGGCGGCGCGTATCTCGAGGGAAAGAAAACAAAATTCGGCTTCTCCCGGGACGAACGCGAAATCTACACGGCCAAGGGCGTGCGTCTGGCGCGCGGTCTGGCCGGGTTTCAGAAGTTCGCGCGGGCGCAGGACAGCCTGACCGGCGAGGCGGCGGTCTTCGCCGTGCTCACGGGCGCGTTCGACGCTGCCGGGCCGCAGGCCGCGCTGGCCGATGTGCTGGCGCAGGCTGTTTTGGACGGCACAGCGGCCGGAAACCAAGTTTCCGTTGACAAAAACGGTCGGTCATGATACAATAATCCCCGCAAGGGAGTTCCAAAAGGAGCTGAGAGGAGGGTGTGCGCCCTCGACCTTACCTGATTTGGATCATGCCAACGTAGGGAAG
>SFOF01000236.1 GCA_004552515.1 Clostridiales bacterium | reverse complement strand
TCGCCCATCGTGACCGCCATCGACGACGGCACCATGCCCAACGAGTGGGGCTCCATCAACATCGACGACGAGGGCACGCCCACAACGCGCCTTGTGCTGATTGAAAACGGTATTCTGAAAAATTACATGATCGACCGTCTCAACGGCCGCCGCATGGGGATGCCGTCCACCGGCTCGGCGCGCCGTCAGGATTACACCTTCGCGCCGACCTCCCGTATGCGCAATACGTTCATCGCCCCCGGCAACGACGAAAACGACGAGATCATCGCCACCGCCGGCGACGCGCTCTATGCCAAAAAGATGGGCGGCGGCTCGGTCAATCCGGCCACGGGCGAGTTCAACTTCGCCGTCATGGAGGGCTATCTGATCCGCGGCGGCAAGATCGATCGTCCCGTCCGCGGCGCGACGCTGGTCGGCAAGGGCAGCGAGATCCTCAAGAAGATCGACCGCGTGGGCAAGGATATGAAGATGGGTCAGGGCATGTGCGGCTCCATGAGCGGCTCGGTGCCCACCAACGTGGGTCAGCCCATGATCCGCGTCACCGATATTACGGTCGGCGGTCAGTAAGGAGGCGCAGACACAATGGAATTGAATGTTTTTATCAAAAAGCTCTTTGAAGCGGCGAAAAGCGCCGGATTTGAGGCCGCCGAGGCCACCTGCATGAGCGGCGATTCGTTCTCCGTGAACGTCAAGGACGGCCAGATTCTCGATTACAGCGTCAGCTCCAGCATGGGTCTGGGCTTCCGCGCGCTGGTGAACGGCAAGATGGGCTACGCCAGCACGCAGGTGCTGGACGACGAAGCGCTCGAGCTGCTCATCCACGGCGCGGCCGAAAACGCGGCGCTCATCGAAAACGAGGACGAGCAGTTCATCTTCGCGGGCAGCGCGTCCTATCCCGAAATCGCCGCCTATAATCCGGCGATCGATCAGGTGACCGCCGCCGAAAAGATCGACATGGCGCGCAGGCTGGAAAAGGCCTGCGTCTCGATCGATCCGCGCGTCAAGGCGTGCGAAATGGTCGAGGTGTTCAGCATGGCGAGCGAAAAGCGCATCGTCAATTCCCGCGGGCTGGACGTATCCTTCCGCGAGAACGCCATGGGCCTGTATGCCGGCGTGGTCGCTCAGGACGGCGAGGAGGTCGCCACGAGCGGCGCGGTGCGCTTCGTCCGCGATCCCGCAAAGCTGGATATTGAGGACGCCGCGCGCGAGGCCGTGGCCGACGCTGTGGCCGGTCTGCACGCCGACAAGGTGCAGTCGGGCGAGTACAAGGTCGTGCTGCACCGCGACGTGGCCGGTTCGATCCTGAGCACGTTTGATTCCGTCTTCAGCGCGGACATGGCGCAGAAGGGAATGTCCCTGCTCAAGGGCCGCGAGGGCGAGGTCGTCGGCAGCGACGCGCTGACCATACTGGACGATCCGCTCAATCCCGCCTCTCCCGCGGCGACGCCCTTCGACGGCGAAGGCGTGGCGACCAGCCGGCTGGCCATCGTCGAAAACGGCAGGCTCAACACGCTGCTGCACAACCTCAAGACGGCGAAAAAGCAGGGCGTTGAGACCACCGGCAACGCGTCGAAGCCCTCCTATGCGTCGCCCGTGGGCGTTGCGCCGCACTCCATGCAGATCAAGCCCTCCGATCTGACGCGCGGCGACCTGCTCAAAATGGCGGACGGCGGCGTGTTCATCACCGAGGTGCAGGGCCTTCATTCCGGCGCGAACCAGATCAGCGGCGATTTCTCGCTGGGCGCGCGCGGCTTCATGATCGAAGACGGCAAGCTCGGCCGCCCCGTCAGCCAGATCACCGTGGCGGGCAATTTCTTTGACCTGATGAAGAACGTGACTGCCGTTGCGAACAATCTCGAGTTCGGCTTCTCATCGACCGCTTCGCCCGATCTGCTGATCGGCAAGCTCGCCGTGGCCGGCAAGTAAATCCATTTCATATAAAAAATGCGGCCGGATATATCTGTATCCGGCCGCGTCCTTTACAGGCGGGGAGCGATGTGACGGTAATCGCTGGGCTGACCGCCGGCGTATTTTTTGAAGATGCGCCGAAAGTAGGCGGGCGATGAGAAGTTGAGCCGCTCGGCGATGTCCTCAATGCTCAGCTGCGCGTCGGGCAGCAGCTCTATGGCGCGGCGGATGCGTTCGCGGTTTTTATACTCGATGGGCGACGTGCCGGTAACCTCGCGGAAGCAGTGATACAGCCGCGATTCGCTCATGCCGCACTGGCGCGCCACATCCGCGATGGAAAATTCCTCGGCGCAGTGCGTCTCGATGTAGATGAGCGCCGTCTCGATTGCGTCCTGAACGGGCGGCACGTCCTCGCGCGCCATGACGTCGCTCATGCGGCTGTACAGCCCCAGCGCCGCGGAGAGCGCCGCCAGATTGCGCGCGGGCGTCTCGTAATCGGCGAGCAGCCGCCTGAAGAAGGCGGGGTAATCCTCCGTGCGCGGCAGCGTCTGGAAGTAGAACGGCTCGGGATCCACGGCCAGCAGGCGCGTACTGTAGCGCGCTATGGCGCGATACTGAAAGTTGAAATACAGCGCGATGCACTCGGCCCTGTCGCGCCAGTGAGACGAATAGCGCCGGCGGTGCGGAAAATACACCAGATCGCCGCCGTGCGCCTCGATGGCGCGGCCGCCCGCGTCGATGCGCAGACTTCCGCGCAGCAGGCAGCACAGGCTGCACTGGCTCAGGCCCAGCCGGTTGTCGATGTCCACCGGACGATCGTGGCCAAACCGCGTGACATAAAAGTATACGGGCGTGGCCAGCGTATATGTCGATTCGGACGGCATGATATGTCCCCCAGAAGCAGAATTGTGTCCATTCCCATACAGTATAGCGCGCATTGGGCGCGCTGTCAACAGGATGAGCGAGGAGAGAAGCGCCATGATTGAAAATGTCGATATAGCCGGGAGGATGTGCGGCGTGATGGCGGGAAAGCGCCCGCGCACGCTGCTCCTTCTGTGCTGCGGGCCGGAGCCGGAGGAACTGCTGGAAGCGCTGCGGCCGCTCTGCCCGGCGCTGGATGCGGCGGCGCTGGCTTTTCCAAAGGGCGTGGAGTGGGATCGCGATTACGCGCCGTGGCCGTCGGACGAGCTGCGCGGGCGGCCGATTGACGGCGGGGGCGCGGCGCTCTATCGCGAGACGGTCGATGTGCTGCTGCCCGCGCTGAAAGCGCGCTTTGACGGCATCGAGCGCACCGGCATAATCGGCTATTCGCTGGGCGGGCTGTTCGCGCTCTATGCCGCGTCTCAGAGCGATTCGCCGTTCGATTGCGCGGCCAGCGTGTCCGGCGCGCTGTGGTACGAGGGCTTTGCGGACTATGCGGCGGGCGCGCCCTTTCCGAGGCTTTCCCGCGCCTATCTCTCGCTGGGACGCCGGGAGGCCGGGCGCGGACGCGGGCCGATGGGGCGCGTGAGCACGGCCACGGAGCGCGTCGCGGGCGCGCTTTCAACGCGGCTTGGCGATGAAAACGTCCGCTTTGAGTGGAACAACGGCGGCCACTTTTTCGAAATCCCGCAGCGCCTTGGCCGCGCAATTACATGGCTGTGTAAACTATAACTGATGATAGTTGACACAATGGCCTTCGTGTGCTATGATAGGAGCATCAATCGACGTGAGAGGGTGCTTTTTTAGTGAACAATGTCAAGGGGCTTAAGGGCAT
>SFOF01000235.1 GCA_004552515.1 Clostridiales bacterium | reverse complement strand
CGCGAGCTGGGCGTATGGAATGCGGACGAGGGCGTGCGCGAGACGTTCGGCGATCTGGTCGCGCTGGCGGGGCAGTGTCGCTTCCGCGATTGCAGCCACACCTGCGAGCCGGGCTGCGCCGTGCGCGCGGCGGTCGAGCGCGGCGAAATCGATGAAAAGCGCGTGCGCAACTGGCTGAACGTCGGGCATGAGTCGCACGTCACCGCCGAGCTGGCGCGCCGCCGCGCAAAGCTGGCGCTGAGGAAGCAGTCGAAGGCGCAGCACAGCTCCGGGCACAAGGGATAGGTGAAAGCGCCGCGTGATATGGGCTGTTTCGGCGTTCGGAAGCCCTGAAATGGCGCGGCCATTCCGCCTTTTGCGACGCCCTCATGGATAGAGCGCGCCCGGATACGGAAAATCAGGAAAAGGACATAAGCAATCGCCCCGCCGTGAAGAGAACGCGGCGGGGCGATCTGTATTCATCCGGTAGAGTCGAAGGACGTGCGGAACAATCATCGATTTTTCCGCGAGACGCTCGAATTGGCGCGGTGGCCTGCGCGGGATTTGAACGCCGCGAGTTGGAGCGCTGAACGGCATAAATGATGCCGCGCTGTGAACAAATGCGGCGGTCTGGCGTTGGAGGGGGAAAAAACTCGTATCCACCGCTGATGCGCTCAAAGCGGAAGAACGCGTAGAGCAATTCGCCCATCGGCGAGGCGTTCAGCATGATCTTTTCGCTACAATACGCGGCGTAATCGGCGATGGATTTCAACAATCTGTGCGCCGCGCCCCTGCGCCGGTATTCCGGCAAGACGGACATGTTCATCAGCCTGGCGACGCGGCTATTCTTCAGACGGGCCGTCGGCGGCATTTCGAAGGGCGCGAGTCCCGCCGTGGCGATGATGCGCCCATCCAGCTCACCGATAAAGGCGATATGCCGTCCTGTGCTGATATTGCGCTCAAAAAATCCAGCGTGGCGGCGGACAGCGCGTCCTTATCGAAGGCGGCGTCGCGCCCGCAGCGCATGGCCAGACGCAGACGGGTCAGCTCGCCGCAGTCCGACAGACCGGCAACGCGCGGCTCTAAGCGTGCATATCCATTATATCCACCATTGCGGGGTCAGCTCGCCCAGCGTCACGACGCGGTTCTGCGCGCAGTCCATCATGATTTCGATGTCGCGATAGCCGTCCGGCATGAGCTGCGCCATGAACTCCCGGCACGCGCCGCAGGGCGGAACGGCGCTGCCGTCTCGGCTGACCGCGATGACGCGGCGAATGGCGTTCTCGCCGTTCGTGATCATGTTGAACAGCGCGTTTCGCTCCGCGCATACGCCCAGCGTGCAGGCCGTGTCAACGCACACGCCCACATAGATTTTGCCGGACGCGGACTCGATCGCCGCCGCCACGCCGCCCGCTTCCATAAGCCGCGAAATTTCGCGCGGCCGGACGACGGCCATGGCTGCCTTGTGAAGCTCTTCCCAGATTTTTTCCATACCGTATGACCTCCTGAATGGGATTGGTTCAGCGTGTGTCTGAAAATTTTCAGAACGGAGAATCCTTTGGAATTCCAAGGCTCATTCGGGAAACGCGACGGCCCGGCAAAGGAATTTGAGCCGAAAATTTGCCGGAGACAAGAGGTTCCTTCTTTTCAGACAAACTTTGGCGGGCGTTTCAAAGGGCGGGATTCGATCGGGACGGCTTGTCCCAGCGTATCGCGCGCGTACAGATACCGGCGCTGGTTCCGCGCCATTGAACCACGCGTTCGGAATCCATTTCATTATAGCAGACCGCTGCGCCGCTGTCCAGCGCCCTATTCCCGGCCCGAGACGGCGTTCACGCCGTGCGCGCGCAGTATGCTCACGGTGCGGGCGATCTGCTCGTCGTCCGGAGAGGGCGTGTCCGGCATGGTGTCGGGCAATCCCAGCGCCGCGTATTTCGAGCGGGCCAGCGAGTGATAGGGCAGCACGCGCATGGCTTCGACATTCAGGCTCCCCAGCAGCGCGCCGATGCGCTCCAGCACGTCCGCGCCGTCGTTCGCCCCCGGCACCAGCGGCATACGAATCTCGATGCGCGCGCCCGCGTCCGAAAGGCGGCGCAGATTGTCGAGGATGCGTTCGTTGCCCGCGCCGGTGAGCGCTCTGTGCGCGTCCGAATCGATGTGCTTCACGTCGAAGAGGAACATATCGGAAACCGGCAGCGCCTTTTCAAACGCCGCCCACGCCACGTTTCCGCAGGTGTCGATGGCGGTGTGAATGCCCTGATTTTTCAGACGCTCGAACAGCGCCCGCACGAAATCGGCCTGAAGCAGTGGCTCGCCGCCCGATACGGTCACGCCTCCGCCTGAATGAGCATAAAACGCGCGATCCTCCAGCGCGATGGCCTCGGCCTTATCAACAGTGACCGTGCGGCCGAACAGCTTCATCGCCTCGCCCAGACAAGCCTCCTCGCACGCGCCGCAGGCGACGCATTTTTCACGATCAAATATGTGACCGCCGCTTGCGTCCATGCGCTGCGCGCCCGTCGGACACACGCGCGCACATTCGCCGCAGCCGATGCACTTGTGCGCGTAACAGGCTGTCTGCGGGCGGGGGCTGATGCCCTCGGGATTGTGGCACCAGACGCAGCGCAGCGGGCAGCCCTTGAGAAACAGCGTCGTGCGTACGCCCGGGCCGTCGTGGACGGCGAAGCGCTTTACGTCCATCAGCAGGCCGGTGGGCAGAGTGTCGTTCATGTCGATTCGCTCCTTTGGCGTTGTTGTGAGTTTTTTCGCCGTGCGGGATGCGGCCATCTTCCATCAGGCAGAAGGCTCAAATGCGCCGGTATTGGCCGGTGCGGCCCGGGCAGCGTGCGTTCCGTGACCGTGCCCTTTCGGGAAACGCGGCGCTTAAGCGATTCTCAATGACGCGCCGCGATTGGGAAGCGGACGGACACAGACGGCGATGCAGTTCATATGACGCGGGGGTGTACCTGTGCGGTCCTGTTTCGTCAGGCGGTATTTGAACGGTTCCAAACGGCGCGCCGTGTTTTCAGGCCGAGCGTGCGCGGGCGGCCTTTCGAGTAACAAGCCTTGAACGCGCTGGCATTGGAGCCTTGCTATTCAGACTGTGCGCGTGGTTGGGCGCGCCTTACTGCGCCGCCTCGGCCTGACGGATGTAAAACTCCTGCTCGGCGGGGGAGAGGTTGTTCCAGAGCACGTTCCAGCCGCAGACGCGGATTTGCAGATCGCGATGCTTTTCGGGATGCGCCTGAGCGTCGCGCAGCGTGTCGGGCGAGAGAACGTTGAAGTGTATGGCGTGGCCGCCGTTGTCGGCATAGGTCATCAGTAGCGCGTACATCGCGTCCAATCCCGCCTCGCCGCGCACGGCGTTGGGCGAGAGCGCCGCGTCCAGCGGGAAATCGCCGCGGAACAGGCTCGAATCGAGCTTTGACAGGCTGGAGATCATCGCCGTCGCGCCCTCGCGCGCCATGCCTTGCACGGGGGAGGCGTTCTTGGAAAATTCCTCGCCCGCGAGCCGTCCGTCCGGCGTGGCGGCGGTTTTGCGCCCCATATCGACGAATTGCAGCGCGCAGTGCAGCCCGACGAAGCAGGGGCCGCCGCACGCGTTTTTGCGCGCGTTGTTCAGCTGTGCGAGCCGCTCGGTGAAGTCCTTGAAGAGCTGATCGGGCAGGGCGCGGTTGTTGCCCCACT
>SFOF01000234.1 GCA_004552515.1 Clostridiales bacterium | reverse complement strand
CGGCGGTAATAGCTCTTCCAGTGCGACAGATCGGACGGATCGAACGCGCCGTCCTCGGGCAGGCGGATCACGGCGTGATTGACGCCCAGCTGCTTCGCCCAGCGCGCCATCAGCTCGTCCGACTGCGTTAAATAATCGGTGAGTATCATTCAGGCTTCATCTCGCTTATATAGCATTGAACACCGCCTTCATGATAACATTGCGCCGCCCCGATGTCAAGAAAAAACGGCGAGAGGAACGCCCGCAGTCATGGATAACGAATGTTTTTCAAAATTATCCCTACAAACCGGCGATTTTTTTAGAATCAGCCCTTTTCAAATCGTAGAAACGTGGTATAATAGAAACAGTGAGTATGAACGATAACATTTGGATGTAATGGGAAGAGCGTTCATCGTTCAGAAATGTCTTTGGAAATAATATGAAGCCATAAAGAGAGGGGCGAATGTCATGACCGAACGCATCCAGGCGCTGCGCAAGCTGATCGTCGCCGATAAGGCGCATCACGCTTACCGGCGCGAAATGACCGTCGATCCGTCCGTATACCGCAAAAGCGAACTGAAGGACTATCAGCGCATGGCGCTCAGGCTGAAAACCTTCCTTGAGAACGAGCGGCCCGTGATCCTCGAGGGCGAGAACATCGCCTTCACGCGCACGCTGCCCGATCTGCCCGTCGTGTTTACCGACGAGGAATGGAAGAATATCACCGATAAGCACTATATCCACGAGCAGGGCCGCGTGTGCAATCTGTCTGCGGACTATGAAAAGATCATCGCCAGGGGTCTTAACGCCGTGCTGGCCGAGATCGACGCGCACGATACGCCCGAAAAGCACGATTATTACGAGGCCATGCGCATGAGTCTTCACGCCGTGCTCGATTTCACCGCCCGCTATGCCGAGGCGGCGCGCGCGGCCGGCCGCGAGGACATCGCGAAGGTGCTGGACAAGGTGCCCGCCTGTCCCGCCGAGACGCTGCGCGAGGCGCTCCAGTCGCTGCGCGTGCTGCACTTCTGTATGTGGTGCGAGGGCGAGTATCACAACACGCTGGGCCGCTTCGACCAGTATATGTATCCCTACTATAAGCACGATATCGACGCGGGACTGATCGACGACGACGGCGCGCTCGAGCTGATCGAGGAGTTCTTCCTCGCCTGCAACCGCGACAGCGACCTCTATACCGGTATGCAGCAGGGCGACAACGGCCAGTCGATGGTGCTCGCTGGCATGAAGAGCGACGGAAGCGACGGCTATAACGCGCTGACCGATCTGTGCCTCACCGCGTCCTCCGAGCTGCTGGTGATCGATCCCAAGATCAACCTGCGCGTTAACGCCAATACGCCGCTCTCCGTTTACGAGAAGGGCACGCGCCTGACCAAGCTCGGGCTGGGCTTCCCGCAGTATGAAAACGACGATGTGGCCATCCCCGGCCTGGTCAAGCTGGGCTATGAGGAGAAGGACGCGCGCAATTACGTCGTGGCCGCCTGCTGGGAGTTCATACTGCCCGGCGTGGGCATGGACATCCCCAACATCGGCGCGCTGTCGTTTGCGGGCGTGGTGAACCGCGTCATTCACGAGCAGCTCAAGACCGCGAAGAGCATGGACGAGCTGAAGGCCGCCGTGCGCACGGCGATCTTTGAAGAGGTGCGCGCCATCGCCGCGACCTTCCATGATCTCTATGTCACGCCCTCGCCGTATATGTCGATCTTCTTCGACGGCTGCGTCGAGAAGGGCCGCGATATCGCCTATGGCAACAAGTACAACAACTACGGCCTGCACGGCACCGGCCTGGCCACCGCCGCTGATTCGCTGGCCGCGGTGAACGAGATGATCTTCAACCGTCATCTCGCGCCCGAGACGCTGCTTGACGCCATGGACGCGGACTTCAAGGGCTATGACGAGCTGCACTATCAGCTCAAAAACGAGTGCCCCAAGATGGGCAACGACGACGACCGCGTCGATTCGCTGGCCACCTTCCTGCTGGATACCTTCGCCGATTCGCTCGAGGGCATGAAGAACGAGCGCGGCGGCATCTACCGCGCGGGCACCGGCTCGGCCATGTACTATATCTGGCACGCCGCCAAAATCGGCGCGACGGCCGATGGGCGCACCGCCGAGGAGCCGCTGCCGGCCAACTATGCCCCGGCGCTCAACACCCGTCTGGACGGCCCGGCCTCGCTGATCCGCTCCTTCGCCAAGCCGCATCTGGGGCGCGTCGTCAACGGCGGCCCGCTGACCATAGAATTCCATGACAGCGTGTTCCGCGACGACGAGGCGATCACCAAGGTGGCGCAGTTCGTGCGCTATTTCATACAGCACGGCGGCCATCAGCTGCAGCTCAACACGGTCAACCGCGACCGCATGCTGGATGCGCAGAAGCACCCGGAGAACTAT
This sequence comes from Clostridiales bacterium, assembly GCA_004552515.1. Taxonomy (GTDB): domain Bacteria; phylum Bacillota; class Clostridia; order Christensenellales; family Aristaeellaceae; genus Firm-10. The sequence continues at coordinate 1,279 of SFOF01000234.1, read as the reverse complement.
AAGAACCTGATCGTCCGCGTGTGGGGCTGGAGCGGATACTTTGTGGAGCTGGATAAGTGCTATCAGGATCACATCATTCAGCGCGTTGAGCTGATGATCGGCGCATGAGCATCGGCACCGTATTCGACGTCAAGGAATTTGCCGTGTTCGACGGCCCCGGCATCCGCACGACCGTGTTCATGAAGGGCTGTCCGCTGCGCTGCCAGTGGTGCCACAATCCCGAGGGTCTTTCGCCCGAGCCGCAGCTGACCGTCAGCCCGGCGCGCTGCACCCATTGCGGCGAATGTATGAAGCACTGTCCCCATCCCGATCACTGCACGGCGTGCGGAGCCTGTCTGCCGTACTGTCCGTATGGCCTGCGGCGCATCGCGGGCACGCGCATGGAATCGGAAGTGCTGGCGCAGCGCCTGCTCAAGGGGCGCAGTCTGTTTGAAGAGAGCGGCGGCGGCGTGACGTTTTCCGGCGGCGAGCCGCTGATGCAGTGGCCGTTCGTGAAGGACGTGATCGCGCATCTTGACGGCGTTCACTGCGCCGTTGAAACGAGCGGCTTTGTGAGCGACGAAGTGTTCGGCGAGGTCATGAGCACGTTCAACCTCATCATGATGGACATCAAGCTGACCGATTCCGCGCGGCATAAGCACTTCACCGGCGTGGACAACGCGCCGATCCTGCGCCATGCCGATATGCTGCGGGAGGGGAGCACGCCCTTCATCATCCGTATGCCGCTCATTCCCGGCGTGAACGACGAGCCGGCGCATTTCGAGGCGGTCGCCGCGCGCGTCGAGGGGGCGAGGGCGCTCCAGCGCGTGGAATTTCTGCCCTATCACAAGACGGCGGGCGCGAAATACTCGCTCGTGGGCATGAAATACAGCCCCGAGTTCGACGTAAACCGTCCCGTGCAGATCGATCCAGAGCCGTTCAACAAGCGCGGCATACCGGTCGTGACGCTGTAAGACACATAACGCCCTTTCGAAGCCGAGATTGCGGTTTCGGAGGGGCGTTTTTGCGCGCCGCAGTCAGTGCTGCCGCACAACGCGTGGTAAAAATCATTTGGATTGCTTCTTTCATGCGGTCGTGTATTCTTTGCACATAAGAAAACCGCCTTGCTTGCGCTTGGCGGCTATGAAAAAGCAGTCTATGATTCCGTAACCTCAAAATTTTCCGGCGAAAATAAATAATCTTCGCCGAGTTCTGTCATGATACGATACCAGCCTTTTTCAATACTCATGACTTCGTATTCCTTATCGGGCGAAAAGACCAAATCATTAGGCTTCCCTAT
>SFOF01000233.1 GCA_004552515.1 Clostridiales bacterium | reverse complement strand
GAAGAAATTTTCCACCGCCGCGTTGTCGCAGGGGCATCCGTGGCTGAACATCGACGGCGAAGCGTGGTATACCTGTGTCAGATCAAAGTATACTTTATCAGTGACCTTTTCCTGTTGTAAGGCCTCGCGGATCGTATTAGTGACCAGCGAAGACGACATTTCAGAGCCGATCTTCCAGTTCTGCACGACCTTCCCGCACAGATCGAGCACAGCGCCCATGTACTGCAGGTAATGTCCGCACCTCAGAACTGATTGGGCCGCGGCTGATCGAAGCGGCGGTTCAGCAGATTTGAGTATTTATAAATGGCCTGCTGGCAGCCAGCTTCTGACAGAAAATTTTGCAGCAGTTCCACCTGCATCCGCAGCTTCGCAAGCTCATTGTGCTGCCTGACCTCCTCGCTGGCCGCTTCCTTGCGCGGTCGTCCCTTCCGATTTTGACGGCTGATGAGCTGTTCAACCTGCCGTTTACTCAAACCATAGCTCTCGCCAATCGCACGGTTCGTCTCTCCTGCGGCATTCCTGGCTCGAATAGCGTCGGAAAGTTCCTCTCCCTTCGTGTACTTTCTTCCCATACAGATAACCTCCCGTTGTATTTCTTATTCTACAACAGGAGGTCTTTTTTCTATTGTCCGTTCCTTTGGGAACGTTTCAGACGTTTCTTCTCATTGGCCTTATCCGGCGATGGTCGCCGTGCCGTCCTTGATCCGCATGAGCGCGATTGCCAGCTGATCGGGACAGGACGTGCCGCCGCGACACTGTATGCCCTTGAGGCGCGCTATGGCCTCGTCAATGTTCATGCCGGCTGCCAGCCGCGCCACGCCCTGCGTGTTGCCGGTGCAGCCGCCAATGAAGTGAACGGACTTGATGGTGCTGCCGTCCATTTCGATTTCAATGCCCTGTGAGCAGGTGCCCTTCGTTCGATAAACGTACATTATGATGTCCTCCCGTCATGTCGTTGCCCCTATTATAGCATGTTTGCGCGCATTCGGCAAGGGGAACGTGTCCCGCGCGGCCCGCCCGCTCACGAAAGACTCAGCCTGCCATGGAAAAAACCATACAGCTGCGGCGGCGCGGCGATCACGTTGCCGGTGATCAGGCAGTCGTCGTCCTGCCAGCCGCCGGCACACCCGCCCGCCTCGCGGACGATCAGCACGCCCGCGGCGATGTCGTAAAGGTTCAGACACGGCTCAAAATACGCGTCCACGCGGCCACACGCCACGCAGCACAGATCGAACGCCGCCGAGCCCATGCGCCTAAAATCGTTAACCTCAGGCAGGATTTCGGCCAACAGCCCCATAAGCCGCTTCGATACGTCCGGCACGCGCGCGGCAAAACTCATCGCCGTCACGGCGCTGCCGGGATCCGTTACATCGGACACGCGGATCGGCTTTCCGTTCAGGAACGCGCCGCCGCCCCTGACCGCCGAGAACATCTCGTCCAGCGCCGGCGCGTAGACCACGCCCGCGACCACCTCGCCCGCGCGCAGATAGGCGATCGATATGGTATAGAGCGGAATATTTTTGATGAAGTTGGTCGTGCCGTCGATCGGATCGATCACCCACATCCCCTCGCTCTTTTTCCGCACGCCACCCTCCTCGCCGTAAAAGCCGTCCTCGGGATAGCACGCGCTCAGCTCGGAAATAATCATCTGCTCCGAGGCGCGATCCGCGTCGGTCACGAAATCCTTGGCCGACTTATTTTCAACATGAAAATCACGTCTGCCGCGCAGCATCGCGCCCGCGTGACGCGCCGCCTCCATGGCCGCGTTCAGCCTGTCCGTCCAGTCGTTCATCCTTTGTGCCTCCTCACAGGATCCAGTCCCGCGCCACCGCGCAAAACTCGCGCATATAATAGTTAACCAGCGTCAGGCGCGCGCACGCCGACGAATTGCCGCTGACATGAGTCAGCCCCGCTTCCCTCGCGACGGCCAGGGCGCGGTACATATGATAGCCGGTCGTGGTCACGACGACCGACGCGTCCTTCGAGGTCATCATGGCTGCGGCGTTTTCGAGGTTTTCGGTCGTGTTGGTCGATTTGTCCTCAATCAGCAGCCGGTTCGCATCGACGCCGCGCGCGACGAGCGCCTCGTACATAGCCTGCGCCTCGGTCATCGGCTCGTCGGTGCCCTGCCCGCCGCACAGGATCGCCACGGTGTTTTCATTCGCGCGCAGATATTCCGCCGCCTTGTCGATGCGCTCGTTCAGGAGCCGCGACGGGCCGCTCTCCCTGACGCGCGCGCCCAGCACGACGACGTAATCCGCGTTCGGCTCAGGCGCGGCCAGACTGCCCGCAATGATCCGGCTCTCTACGCCGCCGACAACGATCAGCGCCGCAGCCATAAGAACGCCCAACGCAATCGACGCCCCGCGCGCCGCCGCCGGACTCAGCCGGCTCAACGCAAACGCCGCGCCCAGACACAGCGCGCCCAGCGCCAGCCAGAACAGCTCAAAGCCCACCTTAAAGCCCAGATACATCGCCAGCGCGAAATAATAAAGGATGGAAACGCCGCCCAGCACCGTCATAAGAGCGATCATTGCGCGCACCCCTCTCTGTATTCTTCTCTCCATAGCCGTTCTTCTCCTTCTGTTATTCCCAAATTTTGACGCGCCGACGCGGGAATTCGTTCCAAATACCGGACGTTAAAAAGGAGAGGACGCGCGTCCTCCCCCTTCGCTTCTTCAGCACACCGGCCTGACGATCACCCAGTAGCCGCCGCCCGTATCGCCGCGCCAGGCATAGCCCTCCAGGCCGGGCGGCGGTTCCGGCGTATAGCGCGCCGGGATGCCGTACAGCACGCGATCGGGCCTGCCGCCCGCGCAGGACAGCCCCGCAATGCAGTGATCCAGCCCTGTCTCGGGCGCAATCGGCGCTTTGATCAGCACGAAGCCCTCCGCGTCGAACGGCCTACAGGACGCGCGCGTTCTGTAGAGCCTTCTCAGCGGCTCAATGCAGGCCGGCCACGGCTGATCGCTGTCCGTGTCAAGCTCTGCGGCCGCGCAGCCGTTTTCACAGTCGTCGCCGATGTTCAGGCGCGCCGGCGTATCGAATGCATCGGGACGCGCGCCGTCACGCGCCGGTGTGTCGAATTCATCTGCCGGCGTTGCGTCTGGCGCGGCGCTGTCCGTTGTCTCGGCGTTATCTGCGGTCTGCGGCGTTTGCGCGGCGCTCTGCGGAGGCGCGCTGTCCGTTGTTTCGGTAGTATCTGCGGCCCGCGGCGTTTGCGCGGCGCTCTGCGAAGGCGCGCTGTCCGTTGTTTCGGTAGTATCTGCGGTCTGCGGCGTTTGCGCGGCAGATTCGGACGATTCGCTCACCGTTCGCGGCTCACTTGAAAATGTCGGAACAGTCGCCGCGTTTTCCGCCACGTCGCTCTCGCCATCCTGCGTATCTGCCGCTCTGCCGTTCGCCTCAGGAGATTCGCCGTCCGCGAGCGGAAGCGTTACCGCGCCGCCGTCCACAACCGGGCGATCGGGAGTCAGCGGAAGTGACGCCGCGCCGCCGTCCACAACCGGGCGATCGGGAGTCAGCGGCAGCGACACCGCACCGCCGTCCGCAACCGGGCGATCGGGAGTCAGCGGCAGCGACACCGCACCGCCGTCCACAACCGGACGATCGGGAGTCAGCGGCAGCGACACCGCACCGCCATCCACCACCGGGCGATCGGGAGTCAGCGGCAGCGACACCGCACCGCCGTCCACCGCCGGGCGATC
>SFOF01000232.1 GCA_004552515.1 Clostridiales bacterium | reverse complement strand
CCCTACCAGGTGCCGGACGGCCGCTACTTCGTGATGGGGGACCACCGGTCCACCTCCGTGGACAGCCGGAGTTCCGTGATCGGTTTCATCAAGGAAGACGAAACGGTAGGTCAGATCGTTATGCGCGTCTGGCCGCTGAAGGACGCCGGCATGATTGAGTAAATTGCGGAGGGAAGCAGTTTCCTGGAGGGATGATCGTTGAAAAACGTTTATCTGAATTTCAAAAAGTATATCGAGGAGTGCGTCCGGAGCCGGGCGCGGCGCAGGCGGCTCTATGCCCTTTTGACGGCGCTTTCGCTGATCGCGGCGGGCGGCGTGGCCTATGGGCTGATTCGTCCGGCGATCACGGCGACCGCGCAGCCGGAATGTGGCCTTGAAGAGCACGTTCACGGCGAGGGCTGCTATGAAAGGCATCTGGTCTGCGCGCTGCCCGAGGACGACAATCATCGTCACGACGAGAGCTGCTATGCCACCGTGCTGGTTTGCGGCCTGCCGGAGCATATGCACGCCGACGCGTGCTATCCCGAGAAAATCAGCGAAGATACGCTGCCCCCGCAGGAGAACACGCCGACCGTCGAGCCGGACGAAACGGCAACGCCTGAACCGGCGGCTGAAGTAACCGTCGAGCCGACGGCAGAGACAACGGCAGAAGTAACCGTCGAGCCGACGGCAGAGACAACGGCAGAAGCGACCGTCGAACCGACGGCAGAGACAACGGCGGAAGCGACAACGGAACCGACAGCGGAGGCAACCGTCGAGGCGACGAATGAGCCGACAAGCGAACCGACGGCGGAAATAACCGTCGAGCCGACCGCCGAAGCGACAGCCGAGCCGACAGACGCGCCGCAGACCGACGAAACGGCGCTGCTCGGCGCGCTGACGGGTACGTCGCGTATGCTGTGCGGCGAGACGGGTCTGTGGCGGATCGACCTGCACGGCGCTGACGCGGCGAGTTATACCGTTTGCATGCCGGACGGTACGATCGTCGCCGAGGGCGCGCTGCCGCTTGACGGCGCGGTCGATTTTTCGCGGCGCCTTGACGAATCCGGCCTGTATACCGTGCGCGTAACGGCCATGCGCGGCGAGGAAAGCGCCGATGCGGAAATGGAGCTGGCCGTGAGCGCGGGCGAAATGCAGGCCTATGCCGCCGCGCTGGATCGCTCCTGCTTCGGCGGGGATGAGACGGCGTTCGCGCTGGGCGCGCAGGGCGGCGTTGCGCCGGTGAAGCGCCATGTAACCGTTGTTCAGAATGGGATTATAATCTATGAAGCCGACGATCCGGCGGACGAAATTCGCGTTTCCGCGCTGACGCTGGAGGACGTTTCCGACATTGAGCTGCATATCGCGCTGACCGACGCGTGCGGCGAAACCGCCGAGGCGGCGACAAGTCTGCCCTGCGCCGTGCTGAAAACGGAAACGCGCGCGCAGTGGGAGGCCTCCATGGCGCAGGTCGAGCTGACCGGCGTGTGGCCGGACGACCTGCTGAACATCGCGCGTTCTCAGCTGGGCTATGAAGAGAGCAAGCTCAATTTTATCATCGACGACGAGGGAAATCGCCAGGGCTATACGCGCTATGGCGCGTGGTATCGCGCGTCCTACAGCGAGTGGTGCGCCATGTACGTTTCCTTCTGCCTGAACTATGCCGAGATTCCCGAGACGGTCGTTCCGCGCGAGGCCAACTGTGAAAAGTGGATCCGCGCGCTGTCGTCGGAGGGACTGTATGTCTCCGCCGCGCATTACGCGCCCCAGCCGGGCGACCTGATCTTCTTCGATTGGGAGCAGGACGGGAATGTCGATCATGTCGGCCTTGTGGAAGCCGCCGGCGAGGGGACGATCACGACCATTGAGGGCAATTCGCGCGGTGGTGTGCGCCGCAACGAATATCGCGCGGACAACGACGTGATTGCGGGCTACGGCCTGCTGAACGCGGCCTATGAGGCCTATCTGGCCGCGCAGCCAAGCGCTTCTCCCGAGGCCAGCGTTACGCCCGAACCGGTGGACGATATTCTCGAGCCGAGCGTGTCTCCTGAAGAGAGCGCTTCTCCCGAGGAGGGGCAGAGCCTGGACGCGCTGATCGACGCGCTGCAAATGCCTGCCGGCGACGCGGACGAGGAGACGAGCGCCGCCTATGCCGCGCAGTACGACGCGGCGGTGGACGCCGTATTTGCTGCACACGACGCGCTTGAGCTGGACGACGGCGCGTTCGAGCCGCTGCTGGTTCGCCTGATTGAAAGGCAAATGGGCGGCGCGACGGCGCGCTATGCGGCCCAGTATGAGACGATCCACGCGCTGAAACGGCCCGCCGACGGCGCGGCTGCGGATGAAATCATCGAATATGATCACCTGATTGCGGCGCTGCGCGAACAGCTGGCCGCCTCCTTTGACGCGTCTGAAATCACGCGGCCCGAATACGCGCTACTCCAGCTCATGATGGCGCGCATACCGGCCAGTCCGATCGACTGCGTTTATACGGCGCTGGACGGCGCGGTGCGGCTTGTTCACGCGGAGAGCGCGGATTTCGGCGGCGCGGTGCTGACCGTTACGCCCTGCGAGGGCGAGACATACGCGCTTTATATGGAAGAGATCGCGCAGAAGCTGGCGCTTCAGGGGCGCTCTGTGGACGGCGCGATGCTCATGGACATTGATTTCTCGGCGGAATCGCCTGAAGCCGACGTGTCGATTCGTCTGGACGGCGCGCTGGCCGCGGGCGAGACGGTGCTCGTCGCGCATCGCGGCGAATACGGCTGGGAATGGCTGGACGTGGAGCGCCTGACCGATGAGGACGGGCAGAACTACGTCGCGTTTAGAACGGGCGACTTTTCGCCGTTCGCCGTGCTGGCTGTTTCGGAGGGATATGTCGGCGCGGATCTGGCCGCCTATACGGCGGAGCACGGCGGCAAGGCGTCCCTGACGCTGATCGACGCGGAGGGCGCGCCGCTCGAAGCGGACGAAAACGGCGTATACACCGTCAATCAGAACGCCGAATACACGCTGAATATGGCCTTTGATACGGAGTCCGGTTATGAAGCGGGCGCGTACGCCTATGCGCTGGGCGAAAACGCCGTGCCCGCGGGCGAGGGCGATGTGCTGAATAGCGAAGCCGCCGTGGGCGCGTGGCGCGCGGACGCGGAGAACGGCTGTGTGCGCATCGTGCTGTATGAAAGCGCGCCGTCGATGCGCCTGAGCGTTCCCGTGTCGTTCATCGCGTCGGAGGACGTGTTCGAGCTGGGCGGGATGCTTGTGCGCTGCGTCGATATTCCGACCGGGCCGGTGGCCGAGGTGGCTGTGGGCGACAACTGGAAGATCCTGCGCGACAGCGGCTATTTCGAATACTGGAGCAATAAAATCGCCGAGACGAAGAGCCAGACGGCGACGGTGCAGAGCTACGCGGCGCGCGCGGTGGCGAAGAGAAATCAGCCGTCCGATCAGCAGGTTGTCGATCGCGGCGGCTCGAACGAAAATGCCGACGACGGCGTGAAGGTCAGCAAGACCATCGCGGGCACTGAGCTTGAGAACGTCTTTGACATCACGCTGACTGTGGATACGCCGACGGAAATATCGCAGTTCTACAAAGAGCCGGACATGGCCGTGGTGATCGTCATGGATATTTCCAACACCATGAACAGCAAGTTTGGCGACAGTACGCGTTATGAGGCTGCCATGGATGCGGCGGAGGATTTCCTTGATAAGTTCGCCGCGAGCAGCGACGG
>SFOF01000231.1 GCA_004552515.1 Clostridiales bacterium | reverse complement strand
ATCCGCTGTGCCCGAAGGTGCGGGTGCCGGTCGGTGATGGTACGGCCGATCTGCATCCGGAACCCGTTTCTGGCGCTGCGGTATCTGTGTGAGGCCCCGTGGCGCGCGGCCTACCGCCGGAAGCACTCGCAGGCAACGGAGGCCTGCTGAAAAAAGCGAAACGAAAGCTGGGAAGTATATGGAACACATTGCAGCCATTCAGGCGGCGCTGCCGGGCGCGGGGCTGGACGCGCTCGTGCTCCTCTCGCCGCATAACCGCCGCTATGCCACGGGCTTTGCCTCGTCCGACGGGGGCGTGGTCGTTACGCGCGGCGGCGCGTGGTTCTTCACCGACAGCCGGTATATCGAGGCGGCGGGCGCCGCGGTGCACGGTGCGCAGGTGGAGCTGGTCGACCGGGCGCGCCCCATGCGCGCGCGCATCCGCGCCGTGCTGGACGCCGAGGGGGCGAAGGCCGTCGGCGCGGAGGAGCGCTGGCTGAGCCACGCGGCGTGGCAGCGCCTGTGTGAGAGCACGGGGCGCACGCTGCTGCCGGGACAGGATGTGCCGGATACGCTGCGCCAGAGCAAGGATGACGGGGAGCTGGCCGCGCTGCGCGCCGCACAGCGGATCACAGACGAGACCTTCTCCGAGATGCTCAACATCCTGCGCCCGGGCATGACCGAGCAGGAGGCGGCTGCGGAGCTGGTCTACCTCATGCTGCGCCGCGGGGCCGAGCGCGTGTCGTTCGATCCCATCGTTGTTTCCGGCGAGCGCAGCAGTATGCCGCACGGCGTTCCGGGGCAGCGCGCGCTGCGTGACGGCGATTTCGTGACGATGGACTTCGGCTGCGTTTATCAGGGGTACTGCTCCGACATGACGCGCACCGTCGCCATCGGGCACGCCACCGACGAGATGCAGCAGGTCTACCACACCGTGCTGGCCGCGCAGAAGGCGGGCATCGCCGCGGCAAAGCCGGGCGTGACGGGCCGCGCCGTCCACGAGGCGGCCGCCGCCGTGCTGGACGCGGCGGGCCTGGGCGAATACTTCGGCCACGGCTTCGGCCACGGCGTGGGGCTGGAGATCCACGAATCGCCCAACGCCTCGCCGGCAAATGAAACGCCGATGCCCGAGCGGGCCGTCATCTCGGCCGAGCCGGGCGTGTATCTGCCGGGCGTGGGCGGCTGCCGCATCGAGGACACCGTGGCCATTCAGGAGAACGGCTATCGCAATCTCGTGAACGCGCCCAAGGAACTGATCACGCTGTAATGAAGCGGTGGACTGACGTGGGAGCGTCCTGCGTTTTCCATATATTTTCCCGAGCGACATATTAAGGAGGAACTTACCAATGGTAACTGCTGGCGATTTTAAGAAGGGTCTGACTGTGGAATGGGACGGCGGCGTTTGGACGGTCGTCGATTTCCAGCACGTTAAGCCGGGCAAGGGCGCTGCCTTCGTTCGCACCAAGATCAAGAATATCATGACCGGCGCTGTGATCGAGCGCTCCTTCAACCCCACCGATAAGATGCCCAAGGCCATCATCGAGACTAAGGAGCTGGAGTACCTCTACAACGACGGCGAGCTGTACTACTTCATGGATCCCGAGACTTACGAGCAGATGCCCCTGACCGAGGACAAGGTTGAGGACGCCATCCGCTTCATGAAGGAGAACACCGTGGCCACCGTCCGCTTCTTCAAGGGCGAAGCCTTCTCCGTCGAGGCGCCCAACTTTGTCGAGCTGACCGTCACCGAGACCGAGCCTGGCTTCAAGGGCGACACCGCCTCCAACACCACCAAGCCCGCCACCGTCGAGACTGGCTACACCCTGCAGGTGCCGCTGTTCGTCAACACCGGCGACGTGCTGCGCATCGATACCCGCACCGGCGAGTATATGTCCCGCTCCTGATTGCGATTTTTCAGCTTGAGAGATGAGGAGGAATCGGCATGGCAAGTCATCTGACCGATAAGGTTTCCTATATTCGCGGCCTCATGGAGGGCATGAAGTTCGATACGGAATCGGACCAGGGCAAGCTCTTGGACAAGATTGTCGAGCTGCTGGACGACATGGCTGAGGAGATTGGCCGCGTTTCCGATTCTCAGGAAGAGCTGAGCGAATACGTTGACAGCATCGACGAATCCCTGAGCGAGATGGAGGACGCGCTTCTCTCCGACGACGAGGACGATGACGATGCGTCGGACGACGACGAAATGTCCTTTGCCGAAGCGGACGACGAGGATGCGGACGATTTCGAGTGCGAGGGCGATTGCAGCGCCTGCGAGGGCTGCGGCGAGGACGAGGACGATTACGATGAGGACAACATTTTCGTCGAGTGCATCTGCCCGAATTGCAAGGCTTCCTTCTATGTGAAGGAGGATGAGCTGGGCGACGATGTGTTCCACATCTGCCCGCGCTGCGAGGCGCGCGTCCACGTCGTGCCGGACTATGAGGACGACGAGGAAATCCCCGTCGCGCATCTGGCCGACGAAACGCCGGACGAGGACAAATAATCCCGCGATCATCAAAAAGCGGACGGCAAGCGATGCCGCCCGCTTTTTATGTTGCGCGGCGGTTTTGAAAGTGTCCCAAGACTCTGCGGGTCAGTGATTTCAGCGCCTTTTCGCCGCCTGCGGGACAAAAAACGCGATTTGACCCCGACGAACCTTCAGATCCGCGCCGTGGAAAGTGAATTGAAGGGCCTTGAGCGCGCGCTCCGAATTTGCGGGCCTGCCTTTTTGAGCCGCGCTCTTGCATTTGGCCGCGGGCATTGGTATAATAAGAGAAGCGTCAATGCGCCTGTCGATGAGGGAGGGAGAAGCGGCTGTGATCTATATCGAAAACAATGCGCACGATCCCGCCTTCAATCAGGCGTTCGAGGAATATGTCTTTGAGCGCGTCGCGTCGGAGGAGACGATCCTCATGCTCTGGCGCAATGCGCCCGCCGTGGTGTGCGGCTGCTATCAGAACGCGTTCGCCGAGGTGGATATGCTGCGCGCGGCCGAGCGGGGCGTGGCGGTGATTCGGCGCATCAGCGGCGGCGGCACGGTCTATCATGATCTGGGCAACGTCAATTACAGCGTCATCGCGCCTGCGGACGGTGCGGTGGATTACGCGCGCTTCATTGCGCCGGTCGTCGAGGCGCTGAACGATCTGGGCGTACCGGCGGCCATGAACCGCACCTGCGACATCGCCGTGAATGGCCTGAAGGTGTCCGGCAGCGCGCAGAAAACCGCGAAGGGGCGCGTGCTGCACCATGGCACGCTGCTTTATGACACCGATCTTAAGGCGCTCCATGCGCTGGCCGACGGGCGGCGGGGCAAGTTTGCGTCGAAGGGGATACAGTCCACGCCCTGGCCGGTGGCCAATATGCGCGCGCATCTAAAGGACGCTCCCGATACCGCCGAGTTTGCGGCGCGGCTGCGCGATCGCCTGGCGGGGAACGCGGAGACGCTGCGCCTCGATGAGAGCGCGCTTAGCGAGATACGGAAGCTGGCAGCCGAAAAATACGAGACGTGGGATTGGACGTTCGCGCGCTCGCCCGCGTTTTCGTGCGAGACGGATTTCACGATGAACGGCGCGCGCGTCGGCCTTCGCTATGCGGCGCGGCGCGGCGTGATTGAGACGATCGCCTTTGACGCGAAAAACAGGAGGATACCGCGATGAAGGTGGAACTGAAGATGCCGCGCCTGCGCCCGGAGATGAAGAAGGGCGTGCTGTGCGCGTGGCTCAAGGACGAGGGTGATACGTTCGAGCCGGGCGAGGCGATCTACGAAATCGAAACCGACAAGGTGGTCAATCAGATCGAGGCCGAGCACGCGGGCCGCATTACAAAGCTGCTGGCCGAAGAGGGCGACGAACTGGAGCCGGGCGCTGTGCTGGCGGAAATCGAGGAATGAACCGTGGAAAAGAAACCGCAATGGCTGAAGGCGCCCTATAACCGCGCGGCGGTCGAAGAGGTGGCCGCGCTGATGAAGGATTTGAAGCTAAACACCGTGTGCAATGAGGCCAACTGTCCCAATCTGGGCGAGTGCTTCCGCAAGCATACGGCGACGTTCATGATACTGGGCGCGAACTGCACGCGCAACTGCCGCTTCTGCAACATTCACTGCGGCGCGCCCGAGCCGGTCGATCCGGAAGAGCCGCGGCATCTGGCCGAGGCGGCGAAGAAGCTGGGCCTTCGGCACGTCGTGGTGACCAGCGTGACGCGCGACGATCTGCCGGACGGCGGCGCGGCGCATTTCGCGGCGGTCATTCGGGCGCTGCACGAGATCTGTCCCGGCGCGACGGTCGAGGTGCTGATTCCCGATCTCAAGCTGAACACACACGCGCTCGACACGGTGCTGGACGCGCGCCCGGACGTGCTCAATCACAACGTCGAGACGGTGAAGGAGCTTTACGCGGCGGTGCGGCCGCAGGCGATCTATGCGCGCTCGCTGGCCGTGCTGGCCTATTGCAAGAAGCGCAATCCCGACATACTGGTCAAGACCGGCTTCATGGTCGGCCTGGGCGAGACGGACGAGCAGATCGACACGCTGATGGACGACATACTGGCCACAGGCTGCGACATACTGACCATTGGCCAGTATCTGCGGCCCAGCCCGGAGCACGCGCCGCTTATGCGCTATGTCACGCCGGAGGAATTCGACGCGTACAAGAAACGGGCGCTCGAGAAGGGCTTTAAGTACTGCGCCAGCACGCCGCTCGTGCGCTCGTCCTATCGCGCGGCGGAGGCTATCAGCGCGGCGCGGGGCGAACAGGCATGATTTACGTTGAAACCGGCTCGACCGACGTTTACTACAATTTCGGCGTGGAATATTACCTCGCATCGGAGAAAAAGCTCGACGACACGGTGTTCATGCTCTGGCGCACCACGCCGACGCTCATGGTGGGCAAATATCAGAACACGCTCGAGGAAATCAACCGCGCCTATGCCGAGGAGCACGGGCTCATGCCCTTCGTGGGCAGCCAGTTCGAGTGGTCCTTGGCGAGGATGTTCTGCCCCGAGGCGCCGCTCGACGATCTGCCCTTCATGGATGAAGAGACCTACGCCTTCCATAAAAAGACCGGCCTTACGGCGTTCGCGTATTCCTCTCAGGGCAACGGCTTCTATACCAAGCTCAATCAGCTCGGAGAGGAGAATATCTCCGACCGCCTCAAAAAGCACTACCTGAACGACCGCAACAGAGCGGCGTATAAGCGCATAAAGCAGCTCTCCGCGGAGACGGGCT
>SFOF01000230.1 GCA_004552515.1 Clostridiales bacterium | reverse complement strand
CTTCGCGATTTCGATCTATCAGCTGGCTGTGGGCTTTCCCATCCCGATTATACTGGCGCTGATGCTCAACGAAATTCGCTTCCCGCGCTATAAAAAGGCGGTGCAGACCATCCTCTACGCGCCGCATTTCATCTCCATGGTGGTCATGGTGGGCATCATCATCACGATGTTCTCGCCCTCGATCGGCGTGATCAACACCATCCGCGAGCGGCTGGGGCTGGAGCGCGTCTATTATATGGCGCAGCCCTCGGCGTTTCGGCATTTGTATGTGTGGTCGGGCGTGTGGCAGGGCATGGGCTGGAGCGCCGTGATCTATATCTCCGCGCTCTCGGCGGTCGATCCCGAGCTGCACGAGGCCGCGCGCATCGACGGCGCGAGCCGCTTCCAGCGCGTGATCTACATCAACCTGCCCACGATTCAGCCGACGATCACGATCCTCTTCATCATGTCGGTCGGCTCCCTGGCCTCGGTCGGCTATGAGAAGATCTATCTTTTGCAGAACGATCTGAACGTCGGCGTGTCGGAGGTCATATCGACCTACGTCTACAAGCGCGGCATCCAGAACACCAGCTATTCCTTCTCCACGGCGGTCGGCCTGTTCAACAACGTCATCAACATCGTGCTGCTGCTGGGGGCGAACGCGATCTCGCGCAAAGTCTCCCAGACCAGCCTGTTCTAAACGGAAGGGGGATGAAGCGATATGGCCATTAAGGAACCGCGCGGCGACCGGATTTTCGGCGCGGTCGTGTTTGTCATCGTGACGCTGCTCATGCTCATCGTGCTCTATCCGCTGGTCTATGTGCTCTCCTGCTCGGTCAGCTCGCCCACGGCGGTGGGCGCGGGCGAGGTTGTGCTGCTGCCCAAGGGGTTCACGCTCATGGGCTACAAGCGCGTCTTTCAGGAGCCGGACATCCTGCTGGGCTACAAAAACACGCTGTTCTATACGATCATCGGCACGGCGATCAATCTGTTCGTGACCGTGCCCGCGGGCTATATGCTCTCCAAAAAGGAAGTGCCCGGCCGCAATCTGTTCATGTTCCTGTTCATGTTCACGATGTACTTTTCCGGCGGCATGATCCCGAGCTTCCTGCTGGTCAAGAGCCTGCACCTCTACGACACGCGCGCCGTGCTGGTGATCCTGGGCGCGTTCAGCACCTATAACTGCATCATCTGCCGCACGTTCTTCGCCGCGCTGCCGCACGAGCTGGAGGAGGCCGCCGCGATAGACGGCTGCTCGACGGTGCGCACGTTTATCCAGATCGTGCTGCCGCTCTCTCAGGCGCTGCTGGGCGTCATGGTGCTCTACTTCGCCGTCGGGCACTGGAACTCGTATTTCAACGCCATGATCTATGTCAACAACGAAAAGTACAAGCCGCTCCAGCTCATACTGCGCCGCATACTCATCCTCGAGCAGGCCAGCGCGAACATGATGGAGGGCGGCGGCGACGAATACGCGGCCGAGCAGTTCAAGCTCAAGGAGCTGATCAAATACGCCGTCATCGTCGTCTCCTCGCTGCCGGTGCTCGTTCTCTATCCCTTCCTGCAAAAGTATTTCGCGCAGGGCGTGATGATCGGCTCGATCAAGGGCTGATTGGCTTTCGAATCTCTTCGCCGCAGGTCGGCGATGGATAATAACGTCTGGAGGGAAACTGCTATGAAGAAAACCCTGTCTCTGGTTCTGGCGCTGGTTCTGGCGCTGGGCGTGTTCTGCGCGCCCGCTCTGGCGGCCGAGTACCCGATCGTCTCCGAGCCGATCACCGTGGCCGGTCTGGTCATGGCTGAAAAGGTGGGCGACGAGCGCATTCTCTGGAAGGAGCTGGAAAAGCTCACCGGCATCCATGTCGAGTGGACAGCGGTCGAGTCCGATTCCATGCCCGTGTTCCTGGCGGCCGGCAACTGGCCGGATTTCTTCCACTTCACGCTGGATTCCGCGGCCATCAATGACTACGGCATTCTGGGCGGCAAGTTCGTCGACTACAACGCGCATCTGGACGAGATGCCCCACTTTGTGCAGAGCCTTGAGGATTACAGCGAGCTGGCCAAGGCGATCACCGAGACCAACGGCGCGATCTATCAGCTGCCCTACATCGAGGAATCCGCCACGACCTGCCAGGCGCGCGTGTACTATCGCGAGGACACGCTGCGCGACGCGGGCTGCGAGATGCCCACCACCACCGAGGAGTTCTATGAAGTCCTCAAGAAGCTCAAGGAATACAACAATGGCGCCGCGCCCCTGATCGCCAGCGTGTTCAGCGGCTCCTACTTCGAGCCGTTCATGTACGCCTCCTTTGGCGCGAGCCGCGTGCCGGATTTCGAGGACGGCGGCGACGGCAGCGTGGTGTTCAACCGCACCTCCGAGCAGTACAAGCTGTTCCTTCAGTATATGCACCGCCTGTATGAAGAGGGCCTGCTGCATCAGGAATACCTGACGCTGGACGGCACCACCCGCCTGTCTCTGGCGCAGGAAGGCCTGGGCGTGTTCATGGACGGCACCGCGCACAGCCTGACCGAGGCCGACTTCAAGAGCGGCAAGTGCGAAATCGGCGTTCTCGCGCCGCTGACCTCTGAGGTTGACTCTGAGCGCGTCGTCATGGGCCAGTACCCCTTCAGCGGCGGCAGCTTCGCCATCAACGCGGACAGCAAGTATATCTCCGAGCTGTGCAAACTCTTCGACATCCTCTACGCCACGGAAGAGGTCGCGCCCGGCACCGGCCTGTACGGCGAGGCGGGCTGCTACGGCCCCGAGGGCATGATGTGGGCGTTCGCGGACGACGAGCACAACTACTACGAGTTCATCCTGCCCGAGGGCTATGAGGGCAGCACCACCAACTATCAGTATGAGCAGATGATCTACACGAACTGTGGCCGCGCCACCGCTCTGGCGCACGCCGTCACCAGCACGCCCGGCAACGCGCAGGCGCGCCAGCTGGGCTTCGTCAACAACCTGATCCCCTATCACGAGGACAAGCCCTTCCCGACCAAGTTCCTCAAGTTCACCGAGGACGAGCAGTTCGTGCTGGACAACAACTACGTTGAGATCAAGTCCAAGGTCGAGGAAATGCGCAGCCAGTTCATCACCGGCGTGGCCGACATCGACAAGCAGTGGGATGCCTATGTGAACGAATTGAACGCCATGGGTCTGGACGAGGTGCTGAAGGTCTATCAGGCCTCCTATGACCGCTGGAACGGCAAGAACTGATTCATAATTCCCATTAAGGGAGTCGCTGAAAAGGCGGCTCCCTTTTCGCGTGGGGGATGGGGATCACGGATAAGCGATTGTCCGTGCTGCCGCGGCGGGCGTTGGCGCGCATTATGGGTTCGTGAATTGTCAGCCGGCGAAAGGTTTGTGCCTGCCGGATACAGGCCGGCATAGGGGCCGCCGTGCGCGCGGGGGAACGGCGGTGCGGTCAGCCTTCCATGAAAGGAGAGGTGCCGCCGCAAGGCGACGGAGGGGTTAATCCCGCGCCGCGTCATTTATGCCGCGAGAAAAAAGCACGGCGTCGCTTGACAAGTCAGGCCGCGCCGTGCTATAATTGTGGCATGAAGGGATGACGCTTTTGAGACGGCTTCTTCCCCTCAGATCAAAAGAAGCGAGAGTTAAGCCGCCAACCGGCGTACAACCGGATGGCGGCTTAGCTTATATCGTCATTTTTTCCTACCAATGGCGTAGCCGATTGTTACAGCGGCAATCACCAGGGAAAAAACCATCATGAACTGCGAGAACATCTCAAAGTC
>SFOF01000026.1 GCA_004552515.1 Clostridiales bacterium | reverse complement strand
CATGGGCAGCTTCTTAAGGCCTATGCTCTGAAGCACTTCCGGCGTTTCCATCACATACACATGGTCGTTCTCAGGGAATTTCCCATCAATCACGTCCTGTATCTGTTCCCTGAAGCTCTTGATGGAATACTTCACGCCGTCCGGTAGATTGACGCGCCGCTCCGTTTTCCGCGTCTCAAGGCTCTCGGTTTGCGCCATCTGCCTGCCGCTCTGCTCCTTCTCCCGCGCGCTCTCCAGCGCCAGATCAAACGTGCGTGCAATCTGCTCCAGCGTGCCCACAGCGTCCTGCTCCCGGCTCTGGAGCGCCAGTATCTCCGTCCTGTCCTGATCGACGGCGTAGTCCACGGCGTACTGCTTGAGCCGCTCGACAAAGTCCACGATAAAGTCGCGTACCTTCTGCGCAAGGCTTCTGTTCTGCGACACAAACGCGTTTACGGCGCGCTCGTCGCCCCAGATGCTCGGGATGGCCTCGGCCACGATTTCTTCCATGGCCGCGCTGTCGTCGATCATGACGTCCTGCGCTGCGTATTCTGCGCGGCGTTCGAGGATCGCGTCCTCAAGGCTGAAGTCCTCGGCCTTGCTCAGTTCGTCAACGACCATCTTCTCCACGACGCGGTATCCGGCCTCGTCCCTGTTTTTCAGGTAATGCACCAGCTCGTGCGTGCCCACCTGCACATAGGCCTGATCAGCCGCGTCCAGCGCCACCTTGATTCTGTTGCCGCCCTCATAGACGGCGTTCGCCCTGCCGCCCTCAATGCTGTCCACGATCTCGATCTCCACGCCATAGTGCCGCCCCAGCTCGTCCAGTATGCGGATCTGGCCCTTCTGCTGGCGGGTCAGTTTCTGCGCCGTATAGCTGCGCTTCACGCCGCCCTTCGCCGTCTTTTTCTGGTCGGTCACATACGCCTCGATCTCGCCCCGGTTCTCTTCGCTAACACGCTCAGAGACGGCCTCAGCGCCCCGCTGGCGCGTTTCTTCCGTGCGGTCGACTATTTCCCCGCCCTTCGTCTGATCGCGGCTCACGGGCGGCTCTGCGGCCGTCTCGTGCTGCTCAGTGGTATGCTCGCGCGCAGGCTGAGTCTCCGTCCGCTCGGTCTGTGCCTGTTTTGCTGTCTCCGTGTTCTTGCGCTCGAAAACGGTGCTTTCCGTCCGGTTGCCCGCCTCGTCGATCTGTGCAATTTGGATCTGAGGCCGCTGCACGGCAGGCGTTTTCGCCGCTTCGTCCGCGCTTTTCCCGTTGTCCAGATTGGCCGTCTGCTTTCCCTTGTCGGCCTCGTCTTTTGCCTTAGCGTCCTCCTCTCCGAACGGCGCTTCGTACTCCTTGTCGGTCTTTTTCTCGAGTTCGGCCGCCGCCTTCTGCTTCACGTCGTTTTTCGCCGCGTCGAATATGCCCTGTTTCTGCGCTTCATCAAGCGTGCCCACAATGTCCGGCGCGGCCTGCTCGATCTGCTCGAGCGTCAGTCCGTCCGCAGCGCCGTTCCAGATCGTATTAAACGCACTGTCATAATCACTGCGCCTGAGCAGACCGTTGTCGTTAAAGCGATAGGCTTTCGCCGCCGCGTCGCCCGCTTCAGCCGCGCGATCGACCGCGTCGTTGTACTCGCGCTGCGCCACCGCGTTGAACACCTTGCCCACAACCTGAGCGCCGCCGCCCATGATCGCGCCGCCCAGCGCGCCGCCCATGCCGTCACGATTGACCTGCAGTGCAAAGTCCGTCCATGTCCTGCGGGTCGCGTCGGCCTCGCTCAAGCCCGCATCGATATAGGCCTGCCGCGTCTGGCGGAACGTGGACATATTCACGCCTTCAATCGCGTCCGCCGCCCACTCGGCCAGATAGTTGCCTATCGAGCTTCCGCCTTCTTCCATGTATTCGCTTGCCATGTTGGAGAGCACAGCGCGGATGCCGCCCCTGCCGCCGTTCGTAATCATGTCAGCCAGGCGGTCAAAGCCCATCTTCTCTGTCGCGTATTCAAGCAGTCCTGCCACGGAACCCAGCGCCAGCGCGCGCTCGTCGCTGCCGCCCTGCATCTTCACGTCGCGCGCCGTGTCCACCAGCGCGCTGCCGCTGACAAGCGCCGCGCCCACAGCCGTCGAGCCAAACGCGCCGCCGATCACGCCTGCAGCCGTCGAGTCCACAACGCCGCTCATGATCGTGTCGTACACAAACTTGGGCGCGGTGCCGCTTCTCAACTCCTTTACGCCCAGGTTGCGCCCGATGTTGCTCAAATAATTCTGTACGGCCTCGTTGTCTGCAAAATACTTGTTCAGCCGTTCGCCGACATTGTTGCGTATCGCATTGCGCGCCGTGCCGCCGGTATAGCTCAGGTCGTTGGGATCCATCTCGTAATCTTCATTGCCGGCCAGCTTCGCCGCCGCGCTTTTGAGTGTGTACGCGCCGCCGCGGATCGTGTTGTCGATGTTGGCCAGCGCGCTGACCGCCGACATGGTGACGGGAGCCTTCTCCGTCAGCTCGGTCACGTGCTCGGCCACCGCGTCATGCACGCGCTGCTCCAGATCGGGCTTGAGCACGGCGATGTAGTCCTTCGCCGCCTCCTCGCCCTGCGTGTTGCGCAGATAGGTCAGGATCCGGCGTTCAGCGTCCGTCATGTTGTAGATGAGCTGCGCCTCCTCGGATTTGAAGCGCGCTCCGTCGGTCGCCGTCTCGAGTACCTGATCCTCCCGTCTGTATCCGTTCTGCAAATTCTCCTTGAAGTCCGGCCGGTTTGCCAGCCGCTTGTATTCGCCGGCCAGCGCATGGCGCTGCTCCGCGCGCGCCGCATCCATGGCCGCATCCATGGCCGCCTTGAGTTCAGCCTTGCGCGCCTTTATGTCGTCGTTCGTGATCAGATTGCCCTTCCCGTCGAGGAACGGGCCCTGCATTCTGTCGTATTTGGCCACATAGTCGTCATACGCCTTCTTCGCCCGCAGATATTCGGCCTGGGCAGCGCCGTCAATGTAGAGCAGCTCGTCGCCCTCCTGTTTGGCGGCGCGCTTCGCGCCATTCGACGCGGTCGACAGCCACTTGTCCGCATCCCGCTGCAGGCGGTTATTGTTCGCGTATGCGCCGCGCGCAAGCAGCTTGTCAAGATCCACAGTGCGCGGGCTGTTCTGCGTCTCCTCCTGCGCGCCGGTATCGATCATCGGCGAAACGACAGGCTTGAGCGCATTGAGCCGCCTGTCCATGTTCTGTATGCTGCCCTTCTGCCTGCGCTGTTTTTTCGCGCCCGTATGCGTCTCTTCCGGCTGTACGGTCTCAACGGCCTTCGCCGGCACGCGCTCCCTGTCGCTGTAAGGCATGGCCGTTTTGCTGAACGATCCATTCGGCATGATCTGGCTCGTCTCGCGCCTCTTGTTTTCAAGCACGCGCGCCGCGTTTTCCGGCGTGCTCCTCTGCGAATTCAGCCTTCTTTCGAGCGCTTCCGCCGCGCCCGCAATGGCGGAAACACTCCCGGAAACGCTGCCCGCGCTTTTGATTCCGTGTTTGACAAGCTCCTCCTGCCGCTTTCTTTCCTTTTCAGCCGCCTTGGCCGCTTCGAGCGCCGCGTCCTCCTCGGCGCGTCTGCGCTTGTATCCGTCTACAAAGCTGTTCAGCGCATTGCTGATCTGCTCCTTCTGCCTCTGCTCGCGCGCATAGGCGTCGCCGCGCTCAGTGCCGTATTTGCCCTGCGCATAACTCGAAAAGCTCTGTTCGTTCGCGTTCTGCCCGCCGTATTTTTTCCGGGCGTAATCTGCAAAGGACACCGTTATCACCTCAGTTTGTTCTTGTTATATTTCGTTTGGGCCATATCGGTCTTTTTCGTGCTCGTCGTCCTGCTGGCCGCAATCTTCGTGCTGCTGGCCGTCGGCGTTTTCTTCGTCGTGCTCTTCTTGCCGGTCAAAAGGCCCGCCAGCGATGCAAGCGCGCCGCTGCCCGCCGCCGGGCTCTGCGCACTCGTGCCGCCGCTCGTCACATATTGGGATACGTCCACGCCCAGATTCATGCTCAGCATTTTATCAGCTTCCTCATTGGTGATATAGCCCTGATCAGCCATGCGCGCCACATAGTTGTAAGCGTCGCCCGCGTCCATGCCCTTGGCCAGGTTGAGTATGGTCTTGTAGTTCGCGCTCGTGCCCGTGCCGCTTGTCCTGCGTCCGCTCCCGCCGCCGCTGCCGCTCGCCGCCGCCGCCTCGCTCGCCGCTTTGGTCAGGTAGTAGTCGCGGTCGGTGTTCGCCTGCTTCAGCGCGTCTGTGTACTGGCCGTATTCGCGCTCATACAGGTTGTTCGCGGCGTTGGTCAGCGCGTCCAGTCCAGTATAATAGTCGCTTACGGTATCGCGATATCGGCCATAGGCCGTCTCGTCCATTGCCTGAGCCGTCTGGAGCTGATTGATGAGCTGATTCTGCCGGTCTGTGTACTCACCATAGGCCTGATTGTAGAGCGTCGGCAGCGCGTCGTTGAGGCCCTGCATCTGCTCGTCATAGGCCTGCTGTGCCACGGCCTGCGCGTAACTGTTGCCATAGCCGCCGGTCAGCGCCGCCGCGTCGGCCATGGTGTCGTTCATACTGCGCCGCGCGTTCTGGCCGTATCGGTCGGCATACATCTGATACAGCGGGTCGGCGTTCGGGTCATAGCTGAATTTTTCAGGATTCGACACCTTGTCGTAGAGCGATTCGATTTGAGACGCATACGGGCTCTGATAGTCGCCAGGCTTCGTGCCGCGCCAGCTGTTCAGCGCGTCCAGCGCGTCGGTCAGCGCCTGGCTCTGCTTATAGGTCGGCATGGTGCCCTCGATCTGCTTGAGATCAGCTGCGCCCGGCGTGGTCGTCGCCGGGTCATAGGTCACGCCGCGCGGAGTCGTCGCCTCTGCCGCCGGCGCCGGCGTGCCAGGTGCCGCACTTGCCGTGCTGCCCGTTCTGCGCGTCGTAGAGGACGCGCTGCTCTGCGCGGTCGTCTGCTTCGGCGTTGCGGCCGTTGTCGTTTTCTGGATCTGGCCGGCCTGCCGCTTCAGCAGGCTGCCCAGCGATCCAAGCGTCGTTCCCGCCGCGGTCGTCGGCTTCTTTTTCGTAGTATAGCCGCCCGCCGCGGTCGCCTGAGAAATCAGTCTGTTCGTCAGTTTCGCCATTTTCCATCACCTCTGAGATCCATCATATCAAAAAAGAGGCAGTGCTCGTCACACCGCCCCATAGCCCTCAGCTTACTGATACGTCACCGTCAGCACCGGCGCGCTCGCATCCGTGCCCTCGAAGCGCGCATAGTTTGAGCTATATCGCTTGCCGCTCGCATTGACCGTATCTCCGGGGTCGAGCATCAGCGCACCGCCCGCAGCAATGACGCCGATGGCAGATGTCGGCAGCGTTACGATGACGCTTTCGCCGTTTGCGGCCTTGCCGAGCGTCCCCAGACTGACAGCGCCCGTCGTCGGATTGCCGCTCTTGCCGGTGACCGGCGACGTATACAGCGTCACATTGACAGCGCTGGATTTACCCGCACCGGCAATGCGCTTGATCGTCAGCGTCGCGCTCTTAATCGTCTTGCCGCTCAAGGCCGACGCGCCGAACCACATGCAGCCGTAATAGCGCGTGCTGTCATAGCGGCCCTGTATCATCTGGTTGCTGCTCATCCAATGCCCGCTCGGATAGTACGTCCCCGTCACGCTGGCCGTATAGCTCGTCGTCGTCACCGGCGTTACGGGCGGCTGACTCGTGCCGTAGTCGATCGTCAGGCTGTCCGGATTCTCCGGCGCGTGAAGGCAGGTGTTCTCCTGCGCATAGGTTCCGTCCGGACGCGTTCCGCTCATCGTCCATCGTGCGCCGTCAGCCCGCAGATAGTTCGTGCAGCTCCCACCGCGCAGCTGGACCAGCGATCCTTCAGTGCAATGCCCAAGACGTATTAGATTGCTGGCATTATACAGCCCATTGTTGTACATCATAAGCCGTGTGCCATAGTTCGCATCGACGGCTGTTCCAGCGCCGCCACCATTAACCGTAACACCAATTACGGATACAAATCCCGCATCGATCAGCACAAGCGGGGTGCTCGATCCGTTTCCGTTGATCGTCACGCCGCCGATGCCGACGTTCGTCAGCTTGCAGTTATACACGGCGAGCGCCCCGTTGATGCTGTGCCCATTTCCGACAATATTGATCGACGCATTCACGCCGTATACGCCCTTGAGCATGAACGTGCCGTATTGATCGGCGCTCAGGCTGATCGTCACGTTGCCCGTCAAAAATCGTCCGTTCAGCGCGTCGAATGTTTCCTGCAAGCCGCCAGAATAGATCGCGCTTCCCGTCGACTTGACCACATCGGGGCAGTTGAGCGTCTTAAATG
This sequence comes from Clostridiales bacterium, assembly GCA_004552515.1. GTDB lineage: Bacteria > Bacillota > Clostridia > Christensenellales > Aristaeellaceae > Firm-10. The sequence continues at coordinate 10,203 of SFOF01000026.1, read as the reverse complement.
TGCCCGTTCCGCCGGATATGCCGTGCTCGTCGATGTGCATATCGCCTTCGGTGCCGGATACGTCGATGTCGAGATACGGCGTGCTGATCTCGGTGTGCTCGGTGTCCATGAGTATATTCGAGCCCACGCGAACATCGCGCAGCTCGTTCGGGTTCGGCGACCAGTCCGTCGCCTTGTTGCCGCGCTCCAGCTTTGGATGCCGAATATAATACTGGTGCGTATACAGGGTGTAGTCCGTTCCGCTGCGCAAACACGGTGCCAGTTTTGCAGCTCCTTCTGGAATAGTGAACGTGAAAACGCTCTTCACCCATCCGTCGGCAAGCGTCGTCTTATCGCCTTCGGAAACCGCATTGCCAACGAACGTTCCGGATGAATCCTGAAATATCATCTGGAACTGATGCGCGCATTCTCCGGATACGTCCTTATATTCCGCGGAAACCGTATAAACTTCACCCTGATGCACGGCAAGCCCGGAGTGCGAAACTCGAAGATTCGAGCCGCTATTTGTCACCAGCAGGCTTCCGTCATTCTGCGCGACGTAAGTTCCCATGGCGCTCGCGCCCGATGAGTCATAACTAAATCCCTCACCGTCGATTATGCCCCACACGCTAATGCCGTGCAGCAAATTCGTCCCGCCGATCTCAACGCCGCTGACGGCGGCGGTGATCTTATTCGGTGTCTGCTCGATTTCAGATTCCGCCGTGGTTACGCGTTCGCCGAGGGCGTCAAAATCGCTCTGACTCGCCTTGGTCGCGATGGTCGTCGCGTTCTGCGTGATGCTCGTCTCGGCGGTCGATACGCGCTCGCCCAGGGCGTTCACCGTCTCGCTCGAGGCCTTGAGGGCGATCTCGTCCTCGGCCTGCTCGATGCGGGTGGAAAGGCTGGTCACCGTTTCGCCGTCGGCCTTGCCGTCGATGACGCTTTGCAGGCCGCTCGAGAGCGATTTTCTGCTCAGCCCGCCCATCAGCTGCGCCCAGATCCACTCGAGCTGGCGGTTCAGCTCGCGCATCTGCTGCGGCTCGGTCAGATTGGAGAGCGTCAGGCGCTGGCGCGAGGCGTTCACATTGCCGTTCATGGCTCGTCCACCTCGATTTCCAGCGCCAGCCCCTCGGGCAGACGCACCGGCGCGCTCGTTTTCAGGCCGAATCGGATGCGCCGTCCGCACACGCGCAGGCGCGGCTTCAGGACGCTGATCCCCGCCGGCAGGTCGATCGTGCGCTCGGCGCGGCCCCTTTCGCTCTGCGTAAACAGCGTGATCGCGCCGGCTTTTTCTGTCTCGACGGTCACGCGCAGGCGGTTCGTGCGCTTGCGTTCGATGCACCTGTCGCCCAGCAGCTGCGGGCTGAGCCATTCGGCGGCGATGCTTTCCGTGCCGAATGTATCGCCCCCGCCCAGCCGGAACAGGCCTTCATCGGTCAGGCAGAGCAGCTCCTCCTTCTGGCCGTCTCGGCGGATCAGGAAATCGCGCACGCCCGCAAGCGAGAGCAGCGCCCAGCTGTCGTCCGCGAGGGAATAGCGCAGCACGTGGCTGTTGGCGGACGCGCCGTCCAGCGGCAGCGCGATGTACATCACGTCGCCGGTCAGCACGGCGCAGGCCTGATCGACCGCGTCGGGATTGAGTCGTTCGAAAACGCCGCGCGCGCGTTCGTCGCCGCGATGCACGAGCGAGGAAACGGTCATGCCGTCGTAGACGCACAGCCCGTCGCGGCCGAGGAAGTAGAGCCTGTCGGCGGTCTGCACCAGCGTGCGCGGGGCGAGCGTGCCCTCGCCGCCGTAGACCTGCGTGAGCGTGAAATCGCCGGGATAGGTGCCGCTCAGGCGGTGCAGGCTGCGGTCTTTGACGATCAGCACGTCGTCGAAGGCCGCCGTGACGGCGCGTATGCGCGATCCGTCGAAGGTCGCCACATCGGCATAGCCGCCGCCGCTGTCGGGAATGTCGGGGTTCAGCGCCCAGCTGTCCGGCGCAAAGGATTCGCTCCAGTAAACGCGGTCGGGCTGGGAGGCGCACACAGCGCCCCAGAGGCGCTCGTAGATCAGCGTCAGGCGCTCGAAGGCCGTATTCTGGCCGTCTACGGTGGGCGTAATCGGCGTGAGGGACGCGCTTTTGCCGTCCCAGGTCTGCATGGGGCCGCGGCCGTTGGTCAGGATCAGCAGGTCGCTTTCGCCCTTGCGGTAGTTGACGGCGCACCAGTCGTCGGACGCAAAGCCCGTGCCGAGCGTCGTCCACGCGCCGCCGGTCAGCACGTACAGGCAGCCGTTTCCCGCGGCGACCAGGCGGGAGTCGTCCGCGCCGTCCGTGCGGAAGAACGCCTGGAACAGACGGACGCAGCCCGCGGGCGGCTGTGGGGAAATCGCGGTCATGCCGGATGCGCGTTCCAGCACGCCGCCGCGGCAGATGAAGTTGACGCACTGCGCCGCCGCCGCCGGATCGCCGCCCCAGTCGCCGCGGCTCTGATCCAGCCCGCGGAAAGCGCGCACGCGCAGGAGTGTATTGGACATGGAAAGCCTCCTTGTCTTGTCGAGGGGTTATCGGAAGGGACGGCGGGGCAGGCGGCGGCGGGCTCCGGCGGCGGGCTTTACGGCGCGCAGCAGGCGGCGGTATTCGGCCGTCCAGCTCTGCGCGTCGGAAAATTTGCGCTCGCTCTGGAACAGGCGCGCCGCGGCCAGCGCGACATAGACCATCGGCCCGGCGGCGGATTCGGGAAAGACCGGCTCGTCGCTCTCGTTTTCCAGCCGGTTCGGGCGCATCCGGGCACGGACGCACACGCGTTCGCCGCTTTCGACGCCCTCCACGCGCGCGGTGAAGCGCGTCTCGAAGGTGAACGGCAGCGGCGTTTTGCCGTCGGCGGCATAGATCGCGATGATCGCCGTGGCGTTCGGCAGAACGGTCGCAATATCGATCGCGCCGTTTTCGCCGGCGGTCACGGTTGTGCGCGCGTCGTACAGCAGGTATGTGTCGGCGATTTCGGCGTAGGCCTCGTTGATTGCGTCGCGCAGTATCGCGAACATACTCAGCGCCTCGCCCCGATAGGCGAGTGTACCGTCCGCATCGGCGGTCTTGACAAGCTCGTCGCTTCGGTCGGCATAGCGCGCCGCCATCAGGCACATATTTTCAAGATTCACGGGTTCATCAGCTCCTTCGGCAGGCGGTCGATTTGGGAATGGCGGTCGAGATAGGCGATCGCCTCGCGCGTTCTGTCGGCGGCGCGGTCGAGGTGACCGGCCAGGGCGCGGCGCTCGAGGCGCTCGTTGTACGCGTCGATTTCGCGCGCGGTTTCCGCCAGACGTTCGCGGCGGTAGCGCTGAACGTAGGTAAGGGCGCGCGCGTCCAGCTCGGGATAGGGCAGGACGCAGGCCAGCGTGCCGCCCCTCTGCGCGCTGTCATGGATCTCGATGCGGCCCGAAAAGACGTCGATCATCACGAACAGCGTCGGGATGATCGCCTTCAGCCGCCTGGGAATATCGCAGACGTGGCTTGTGAGCGGCACGCGGCCGTGCTCGCAAAGCCCTTCATGGCAGACGATCATGTCAATAAAACTCCTTTCAGAAAGAGCCGCGCCCTCTTGTCACGCGGCGGTGGTTGTGGTAATATGGTTTCGAGTGAAAACGGAGGTTGATCCTATGGCATTGTGTGATGGCAGACTTGAGCGCTTCATTCGGGACGCCCATTGGAATGAACTGAACGCGCTGCCGCCCGTCCGGCGTGCCGTCAGGAAATTTGCTCTGTCACTGGAGCATCTGACGCTCGAGGTGCGTCAGGATGATGAAATCGCGGGCTGGTTCCGTTTCGACGGCGAAGATTGCCCGTGCCGTCCGTTTGACGACGAGGCGATCGATGAAAAAACGCGCGCCGTTATGGATGCGCCGGAGCGGTTTGGCAGCCGCGCCAATGTGGATCGCGGCCATACGCTGGTCGATTATGGCGAGATATTGCGTGTCGGTTTGCGCGGCTGCGAGGAAAAGCTGGATCATGCGCTTATGGAAACGCCGAGGGACGAGCATCTTCTTGCCATGAAGGCGAGTCTTGAAGCAGTGCGGGCGTTTACGCGGCGTATGGCTGATTCATTGGCGGAAAAAATGACCGCCGCCAGCGCCGGCGACCGTCCCCGCCTTGTTCGGATGCGGGATATGCTGCTGCGCGTGCCTTATGAACCGGCGCGCACGTTTTATGAGGCGGTTCAGTCGGTCTGGATCATCCATTTTCTGCTGCCGCTGTCCGATAACGCCTGGTACAGCATTTCGCTGGGGCGCTTCGATCGCTATATGCTGCCCTATTATGAGGAAGCGCTGCGCTCGGGCGTGGACGAAGCGGAAATCCGGCGCGTGCTGCACCATTTCTGGCTCCTGCTCAACGCTTATGCCGACGGCGCGTGTCTGCTCAATGTCGGGCCGGACTATAACGCGCTTTCGCGGCTGCTGATCGCCTGCCAGAAGGATTTCGCGCTGCCCGCGCCGATACTGGGCGCGCGCGTGAGCGATGAAACAACGCAGAGCGACTGGGATGCGCTCGTCGATGAAAGGCTCTTCGCCATGGGTCAGCCGACGTTCTATGGGGAAGCCTCCTGCGTGCGCGCGCTTATCGAAAAGGGCGTGCCGGAAAAGGAAGCGCGCGGCTTTTCGAACAATTCCTGCATGGGGATCGGTCTGCCCGGGCGGGAGTTCAACAGTATGTGGGGGCTTGTGTTCATGGTCAGCGCGGCGGTCGAGACGGCGCTGAACGAGGGAAGGCTCCTGTCCGGCGAGATGCTCGTGTCGGGAATCGGCGCGGCTTACAGCCTTGAGGAAGCGTTCGGCAATGTCGAGCGCTGTGCTGCGCAGCTCATCGGGATCGGGCTTGAGGCCTATGAAGCGCGCGCCGAATACAGCGAGCGCGTCGAGCCGAATCCGTTCATATCGCTGCTTACGAAAAGCTGCATTGATCGCCGCTGCGATCGCATTTCGGGCGCGGATTATCATAACGTCACGGTCGAGTGCATGGGGCTGGCCGATGCGGCGGACGCACTGTGCGCTGTGGACAGATTGGTGTTCCAGTCGGGACAGTTTACGCTCTCCCAGCTGAGCGAAGCCGTGCGCGCTGATTTCGAGGGATATGAAGCGCTTCGGCGCGCGCTGCTGGCCTGTCCGAAGTTTGGCCGCGACGAAGCGGCTGCGCCCTATGCGGTGCGGCTGGCGGGCATATTGCAGCGGCTCATCCGCGCGCACGATCACGGCAACCGGCGCTATTCGCCCTCGCTGCACACGCTGGATGCGAACGTCGGCTATGGCGCGTGCTGGGGCGCGGGCTATGACGGGCGCTTATCCGGCGCGCCGTTTGCAAAGAACGCGGGCATATCGAACGCAGCGCGCTCAGCCGATCCCACGGCGATGGCGCTGGCCTCCTCGGCGCTGCCGCAATATGCGTTTTACGGCGGGCAGCCGCTCGACGTGAGTTTTTCGCCCGACACGGTGCGGATGCACGCGCAGGAGATTGAAGCGCTCATTCGGATCTATCTTGAGCGCGGCGGGCTGCAATTTCAGGTCAACGCGCTCTCTGGAGCGACGCTGCGCGCGGCAGTGGCGCATCCGGAGACATATTCGGGGCTGGTGGTGCGCATCGGCGGCTTCAGCACCTGTTTCCGGAATCTGTCTCCCGCCTCTCAGCGCGAGCTGATTGAGCGCGTGGAACGAGAGGGCAACGCGTAAGCGGAAGTTCAAAAAGGATGAGAAGCGGCGCGTCCGGCGCATTGTCGGGCGCGCCGCTCTTTATGGTTTTATGCGCGGCGTGCTCAGGCCGCATCATCCGGCTCAAACAAAAACAACTCTATCCGTTCCGGCCCGGCCGCGCAGGCGATGATCAGGCGGAGATCGCCTTGGTGGGCACGGGCTGGCTCTCGGCGTTGGCGATCAGCACGGGCTTGACGGCGGGCGCGGCCACGCCGTTCAGGCGCGCAATGCCGCCGGGCAGGGCGCACATGAGGTCGCAGTATTTGGCGACGGTGGCGGTGTAGGTGGGGTAGCCGGGCTTCTGGTGCAGCACCTGGCGGGTTTCGCCCTCGATCCACTCCCAGTCGGCCACCTGGTCGATGGTGAACAGGCTGGTGTCGTACAGGTCGATGGCGGCGGCGGGCATGAACTTGCTGCGGGTCAGCGGGATGCCGTTGAACATGAGCGCCTTGTGGCCGCCCTCGAGGATGGACGCGTCGCAGATGGCGCGGCGGCTGGTCATCAGCTCGAGGTAGTGGCCGTAGGCCTCGGTGCCGCAGTTGATGTGGTTCACGGTGACGTTGTAGCTGTCCTCCAGGTGGTCGATGACCTTCTGAAGACCGCTCTCGGTGATCGCGCCGAAGCTGTCCGCGGTGTAGGGGTTCAGCCAGCTGTAGCTCGCGCGGCTGAGGCCGTACAGCGTGCCGGTGGACGCGCCGAACAGCTTGCCCAGGCCGGTCAGCTCATAGCCCGCGCTGCCCTGCACGGTCAGATAGGCATTCGCGGCGCAGGTGACGGCGCTGCTCAGCGTGATCTTGCCGGTCAGGTGGTTCACATCGACGACGCGCAGGCCGGTCGCGATGGCGGTTCCGCCCGCGGCGGGATAGAGATCGACCTTCAGGCCGGGCAGGATGTGGCGGGTGGAGGAGCCGGGCGCGGCGGTGAGGACGGCGCTGCCGGTGGCGGCCTGCACGGCGGCCAGCTTGCCGGAGCCGTCGCCGTACATCTGGCGCGCCATGTTCCACTTCAGCGTGCGGGTGAGCGTCTCCATCTCCTGCTGGAGGATGTTGACGAAGGATCCGGCGTTGCGGCCGGTGGCGGAGCGGACGATCTTGTCGGAGATCTCGAGGGTGCCGTAGAGGTTTTTGGTGTCGCTCTCGAGGTTCACATAGACGTTCTCGCCGGAGGCGGGCAGCGCGCCGGTTTCGGAGCCGGAGCCGGCGCCGCCGTTCGCGCCGACCAGGGCCGCGCGGACGATCTTGTTGTAGCCCACGATGTTGGTGCTGGTGCGCATGATGCGGCTGGCGAAGGCGTCGGCCTTGAGGTTCACGTCCTCGCGCAGGGGCATGATGTAGAAGTTCTTGAGGGCGCTGGAAACGGTGTTCATGTTGACCATAATGGGGTATACCTCCTTTAAATTGTCGTGTGGGGATAAAATAAAAAAGACGCCATCCAATGCCGTCTTTTCGTCAGGGGGGAGTGCAGAGAAGCGCGCCGCAGCACATCCCTCGTCGGTTCGCGCCGCCGGTTGTCCGCAAGTGCGGTTCGCGCGCGGCAGCAAGTGGAACCGGCACAGCCGCCGCGTCAGCGGGCATTACCCGCCAGCATTGCCGTCAGCTTGGCCTTTGCCCGATCCATGCCGCCCTTGACCGGCTCGGCGACGGGAATATTGCCGCCGTCGTCAATGAACGCGGGCAGCGCGGCGGCGGATTTGTAGATTCCCGCCAGATGCGCGCTCAGCACGGCCTCTCGCACGCGCGGATCGGCGCTCAGGCGCTTCACAGCCTCCGGATCGTCCAGCAGCCGCTCCTCGCTGCGGTAGCGGTGCGAGCGCACCGCGTCGTAGGCGCGCTCCAGCCCGTCCGTCTCCATGGCGCACTCCGGATGTCCCGCGATGTACGCCGACATCTCGGGCAGGAACTGCGCGATGTCCTCCAGCTCCTCGGCACGGCTGGCCCAGACTGCCTGAATCACGCGGTTGCGGCCGTTCGGGTCGTTCTCGAGGCGGCGCTCGTTGCGGCGGGCGCGTCCGGCGGCCTCAATGCGGCGCACGTCGTCCATCAGGCCGGCATAGCGGCGCTCCAGCCGCTCATATGCGTCGGCCAGTTCTTCGGCGCTCTCAAAGCCCAGCGCCGCCAGACGCTCGGCCATTGCGCCGTTCTCGTCCGACGCGTTCTCTTCGGGCAGGGCGTTCTCCTCGGGAAAGAAGCCTTCCTCGTCCGGCAGGCCCTGCATATCGGCGCGCGCCATGTTCGCCCCCTGCTGGAGCGCGGCCCTGCGCTGGTCGCCGCTGAGCTGCGGCGCGTCGTTCTCTTCGGCCAGCCGGTCGATGAACAGCTGGCGCTGACGGGGAGTGAGATACTGAGTCATGATGAAAAAACCTCCATTCTATCTGTCTGCCGCACGCGGGCGGCGGGGAAACAAAATCATACGCGTTTTATCCCGCCCTGCCTTCCATCAGCGCCCTGTGCGCCTCGGCGTGCATCGCCATGGCGCGGGCGAGAGCGGGCCGTTCGGTCTGCAAGCGGCGGTAGTCCGCGCCCAGCATGAAGCGGGTGTGCTCGGTCAGGTGCAGGCGGTGGTCGTCGTAGTCGGTGAGCTTGGGGATTTCGCCGCGGATGAGGGCGGCCTGCTCGCGGCGGGCGCGGGCAATGTGCATCTCGTCCAGGCTCACCGCGTTTTCCCAGCTGCCCATGCGGAAGATCTCCATCAGCCGGGCGCGGCTTTCGCGGGACATCTGGTGCGTGTCCGGGTCGAGGAAGAAGCCCGCGTTCATCAGCTCGAGCGCGGTCTGGCGGCGCTGGGCGGGGGTGTCGCTCAGCTCGCTGTCGGTGTCCACGGCCACGTCGTCGCTGGTCAGGTCGTCGCCCTGCCACGAGAGCAGCATGAGGTCGCCCTCGTCCTCGCCCGCGACGCGCGCAATGCGCAGCCCGACGGCGAACTGACGCATCAGCCGCAGCCACTGGCAGCCGACGCTTCGCACGGCGCGGCGGATGTGCTCGCCGGTCAGCGCCAGGCGGGTGTCGTCCTGCTCGCGCAGTATGTCGAGCGCCACGCCGGAGGACACCGAGCCGACGCTCGAGGCGCGCGCCATGTCGGACACGCCGGAGACCTCGTTGAAGTCGCGGCGCAGCACGGTCAGGCGCTGGAGCAGGCTCTCGGGCACCTCGCTCACCGGCATCCAGACCGGCGGGGTTGCGCCCGCGCGGTATTCGACGACGGTGCCCGGCTCGAAGCCCTCGTCGAGCAGCGCCTCGTTGACCAGCGAGCCTTGTTCGGCCAGAATGTTGCCGGCGGTCATGCGGGCGGTGTGCTCGTTGATGCGGTTGATGATGGCGTTGTAGTCGCGCTGGAGCGGGATCAGGCGCTCGACGACCGTCGCGCCGAAGAAGCAGCCCGGCTCGCTCAGGCACAGCTGCTGGACGAACGGAAAATCGCGCGTCAGGCATGCGCCGTTTCGGAAGGGCAGCGCGCCGTCGTGCAGCACGCGGCCGCCCGCGACGGTGACCTGGCGGCCGCAGGGAAATTCGCGGCCGGGCTTTTCGTAGTATTCGATCACCAGCTCCGCGTCCTCGATGGTTTCGTCGAGGGTCTTGTCGCCGGCGCTCGGGTTCAGCTCCGCGCCGTAGACGCTCATCGTGCGGCCGGGCAGTTTAGCGCCCCAGCGCGCCTCGATTTCGCGCACGGGGTAGACGCGCGCGTGGATCAGGCTGCGCTGGCTCTCCAGGCCCTCGCGGGTGGGACATTCGGGAAAGATCTCGAACGCCGGCACGATTGATACGCCGAGATCGCCCTCATGGACGATTTCGCCCTTTTCGCTCAGGCCGATGGGCAGTCCGGCGCGCGGGTTCCATATGGATTTGTAGAACACGCAGCCGCACACCTCGGCCCAGCGCGCGGCCGTGGTCTGAAGGCGCGGCATATCGTGCGCGGCAAAGGCGTTTTTGAGCAGGCGCGTGGCCAGTTTCGCGGCGCTCTCGTCGGATGCGTCGGCGGTCTGCGGGCGCACGGTCAGGCCGGGGCGCACGCGGCTGAGCTTCGAGAGCCGCGTCTCGACGATCGGGGCGATCATGTTGTAGACGGCGCGGCCCTGCGCGTCGCCCTCGATCAGCTCGCTTGCGTCGGTCATCAGGTCGCAGTATTGGTCGCCCGCGATGAAACGCTGGTTGAGCCGCCATTTCAGCTCGAGGGGCCGTCGCCGGTCGCGGCGCTTTTCAAATTCGCGCGTCACGTCGGCGGCGAGCTTTTCCTGCTCGGGGCTTTGCGCCGCTTCGGGGATGAGGACGGTTTCCTCCGTCCCGGGGGAGTTCGTCAAGGGAAAACACCACCTTTATATCAGTCGGTCGGTTCAGTTTCTTCCATCGCGGTCAAATCATGGGCGTCGCCTCCTTTCAAGGGCGGTCGGTCGCACGCCGCGCCGTGTATACGGCAGGAATCAAGCGTCCGCGCGCATCGCATACTGTCCGCATCCGCGCCGTTTGCCGCGGCGATGTCTCGCAGCGCTCATCTGCCGTGCGCGGC
>SFOF01000229.1 GCA_004552515.1 Clostridiales bacterium | reverse complement strand
CGCCTGAGCGCGCAAACCGGCCTGCCCATCGTGCATCTGGACGCGCTCTACTGGCTGCCCGGCTGGGTCGAGCGATCGAGGGAGGATTTCGACGCGCTCCTTCAAGACGAACTCGAAAAGCCGCGCTGGATCATCGACGGCAACTATACCCGAACGCTGGCCATGCGCCTTGAAAAATGCGACGCGGTGATCTGGCTGGACTATGGCCGGCTGAACTGCCTGACCGGCGTACTGAAGCGCATCCTCACGCATATCGGCCGGGTGCGTCCCGACATGGGCGCGGGCTGTCCCGAGCGATTCGATGCGGAATTTCTGCGCTATGTGTGGTCTTTTAAGAAAAATAACGATGCAAAGATCGCCGAGCGCATCGCCCATGCGCCGCGGATCGCCGTGCTGCGCGCATCCTCCAGGCGGGAATTGAACCGCCGGCTGGATGCGTTTCTGGCCGAAAAATGAATGTCGCGCCATTTCATTTGCAGAGTATAACTCAAATAGAAATGGCCGTCGTTCTTCATTCTTTGTCAAGACGCGGCGCTTGCCCCGGATTCAACCGTCGCGTTTCCAGAAAAGAGCTTGAAATCCTTAAAGGATAATGCTATCGTTCCCGACCCCTGTTATATAAGGAGGATATTCGCCATGCAGAGCGTCCCGAAATACGGCCGCATACAGATCACCGTGCCCGACGGCTGCAAAACAGTCAGCGTCACCCGACCGGACGGCGTGAAGGAGACGGCGCTCCCCTTCCGCTGCCAGAACACGCGCTTCGTCTACGACAAGCACGGCTTTGAAAGCCAGGAAATCGTCGGCGACGCGTTCACCTGCTTCCGCTATACGCCGGTGATCGAGGGCGTTCACCGCTTCAGCGCGCAGGGCGAGGGCGGCGTGATCGGCGGCATTTTCGAGTGTACGCCGTCCGATCTTTCCGGCTATGTGGAAATCAGCGGCAGGGACAGGCGCTACTTCGCCACCAGCGACGGCCATGCGTTCGTGCCCGTCGGGCCGAATCTGTGCATCCTGCGCCCCGAGCACTGCCCCGCCTCCGACGCGCATTTCGCCATCGGAAATGGCACGGCGTGGATGGGCCTGACCTCGTTCAGGCGCTGGATCAGGCGGCTGGCCGAGAATAAAGTGAACTATGTGCGGCTATGGCTGTCCACGCCTTATTTCGACGCGCGCACCAGTCTCATGGGGCGGCATGATCTGACCGTATTCAACCGTCTGGACGCGGTGATGGATCTGCTGCGCGAAAACGGTATCCGCGTCAAGATGTGTCTGGAGCACTTCCGCACGCTGTGCGACGCGCCGAAGGGCGTTTTTGAAAAGCGCGTCATCGATCCGGACATCGGCAAGGCGCTCACCAGTATGCAGGAATGGCTGGACAACGAAAGGTGGAACGACCGCTGGATCGAGGACATTCTGCCCTACATCGCGCGCTATCAGAACGATCCGGCCGTCGCGGCCTGGGAGCTGTGGAACGAGTTCAACTGCGTCGATGCGCCGCGCGAATCGATCCTCGCCTTCAACGAGCGGATGCTGAATAAAGTCCGCGCGTTCAGCCCGCGCAATCTCGTGGTCAATTCGCTGGGCAGCTATGACCGCGAGGAGTTCCTCGGCGACTACATGATCCCCTTCCGCGATTCGAGCGCCATGCCGTTCATGCAGATTCACCGCTATCTCGATCAGGGCGCGCCGCTGGAAATTTGCGGCGGCGATCCGGTCGATTTCGTGGCCGACGCGTTCGAGCGCATCGCCTGTGCGGAAAAGCCCTGCGTACTCAACGAAACCGGCGCAGTCAACGACCGGCATATCGGCCCGTTCCGCTTCTATCCCTGCGATGACGACGGACTGATCTTCACCGATCTGACCTACGCGCCGTTCTTCTGCGGCTCGGCATCGAGCGGCCATATGTGGCACTGGGAGTATTATATCGAGCCGAAAAACCTGTGGACAATGTTCAAGCCGTTCCACGATATGCTGGAGGATATCGAAGCTGACGCGGAGCATTTCGTGCCCGGCCGCATGGATACGGACAGCGCGCACGTCCTCACGCTGACGGGCGAGAAACACGATCTGTGCTATGTGCGCTCGCGTGCCGCGTCCTGGCAGGCGGTTCTGCGCGACGGCATCACGCCCGCGCCGGTTCACGGCCTGCGTCTGCCGGTCAATGGCCGCGTCACAGTATACTGGCTGATGAACGAGCGGCACGAGACTGCGCCCGAGATCAGAGACGGTTCTGTCACGCTGCCCGACTTTTCCCGCGGCTGCGTCGTGCGCGTGGACAAAGACTGACGATGACAATCATTGTCCTCGCCGACAGACGCGCTGGGGCGTATTCCCCGTCTGAACGCCGCTCCGCTGGCCGTGCAGAACTGTTTTGCCGAAACGAGTCGGCAAGGTCTGTCCGGATTCCGGCGCGCGTGATTGATCGCGCCGAAGCCGATTCCGAAAGACGCAGGTCATCTAAACGGACAGGAAGCCGACAACTCGCAGCTTCTTGACGCGCGTCACGGCTATGTGCTCTGCGCGGGCGGCACAATGAAAAGGCGCTATGATCATGGCCGCAATCACAGCCACCCGTTGAACGGGCGATTTGCCCCGGCCCTATAAGGGCATATTACTTGTGGTCGTCCTCTCAGGAGGGCATCGAAAAGATTGTCCTATCACGCGCTCCGCTTCGCAAGTCCCCTTCTCGGAGATTCGTTCAAACTTCCTCCGCATCCTGCATATTATCAATCTCCTGCTATTTCCCTCTGGAGCCGCATCCGCCATGCGGCTCCATGACTTTTGCTAAAGCGCTTTTTCATAGTCCCCAGTTGAACCGGTGGATTTATAACGCCTGTTCGGCTGTCATAAAAGACGGCGTGCCACCCTGACGGTACGCCGCTTTATTGGACTGTTCGCAAAGCCCCTTCATCCGCGATAACGGCTGCGCAGGCCGACGTTCCTCGCTCCTTTCGTCTGTTTCCGGCCGTTCTTCCTCAAACAGACCACCTCACAGCCTCCCATAGGCCGCACTGCCGCCCGCAATACAAAGCGCCCACATTTTTATACGGGCGCTTTTATGGCTTCAAATATCCGTTTCCTTAATCGCCGTCAGATCGTCCCACAGCCGCGCCGCCTCGTCGCGCGCAGCCGCCCTGTCCGCCGCCGGCGCGCCGCCGAACCATTCAATGTTCAGCGCCCTTCCCGTCCTTTTCCAGCGTCCGGCCACCGTACCGCCCATCAGCACAGCCGGCATGACGATGCCCGCCAGATTGAATATCCCGCGCAGATGCTCCGGCCTGAGGAAGGGCGTTTCCTTCTTTTCATAGCCCAGCATGAGCGGATCAAAGCCCGCCAGGAACCGGCAGCGCGGCCATTCGCCCGGCGCGTCGTTCATGGTCAAGAAGTAATAGCGCCGCCCGTCCAGCTCGAACGCGTCGGCGTCCAACCGCTCCAGCCAGTGCTTCACCGTCCTTGCGGGGACATGGAAAAAGTACATCGCATCGTGGATCGTCGCGGGAGCGTAGGCCGTGAAATAGCGCCGCGCCAGCTCAAGCTGCGCCGTCTCCTCCGGCAGGGGCGCAAAGCGCTCGGTCAGCTCGAACGTTTTGTCCTCGCGCGCGGCATAGTGCATAAAGCCGCGCTCGCACAGCTCTCGCACGCCGCCGCCCCAGGGATCGAACAGGTTTGCTTCCTCGGCATCGGTCATGCCCGCGCTCCGGCAGACGGCCTTCAGCTCGTCCCGCGTGCGCGGCCTTT
>SFOF01000228.1 GCA_004552515.1 Clostridiales bacterium | reverse complement strand
CAAAAATGTTCCCACTGGGGAAGAAAATTCTGAACAACGCGCCGGTCGGATGAGGTCATTTTTCACACCTCTCCGCCATAGAACCGCATCGCCCCGCAGGCCGGCCCCCGCGCGCATCCACGCCCCAGCCGGAGCTGCAACCGGCCAAACGCAACATTGCGCCGGCCTGCAATTCACTCGCCTGTAATGGTCAATTAGCGCATCGCCGCGTCAGCGCGGAACAACGCTTTTTAAGCGAAACCCGCACGGATACCGGCAAGAAATCCCGCATAGACGGCAGGAAAACACACGCGTGTGTCGAATAAAAAGCAATAGAAAATCGTTTGCCGAAGGGGAGCGTGTGTCCATGGAGATGGATTTGAAATATTGCCGCCGCACCGATCTGATCGAGCTGATCAATACGCAGCGCCGCACGATCGAGATGCTCAAGAGCGAAAACGCCGATCTGCGCCGGGCACTGGAGCAGTCGCCGGACGCGGCCATTCAGGCCGAGGCCGCGCCAGCCGAAGCGGCTGAACAGCAAAGCGCCGCGCCGGTCGCTGAAGCGGGTGAGACTGAGCCGCGCGCTGAAGAGGCTTCCGCGGTCGTTGTTGAGCAGAGCGCACAGCCTGCCGAAAAGGCTGAACCGGCCGCGATGAACGACATGATGACGGCGGCGGCGCTGGCCGAGGTGCTGCGCCGGCTGGACGGTATGCAGACCGAGGATGCGCGCCGCGTGCACGAGCTGGAGCGCGAAAACGCCGAGCTGCGCGCGCGGTTGGAGCAAACGCAGACGGTCTGCGGCGAGACGGGCAATCTGGCCGAGGCCGCGTTGAGCATCAGCGGCGTGTTTGAGAGCGCCCAGCGCGCCGCCGAGCGCTATCTGGCCGACGTGAAGAGCGCGCGCGGCGATGCGGACGCGATTCTTTCCTCCGCGCGCGAACAGGCGGCGCAGATTGAGCGCGACGCGCAGGACAAGGCGAACGCGCGCGAACAGGCCGCCGACGAGTCCATCCGCGCCAAGGAGGCGGAGTTCCAGAAGCGCTGCAACTGCGTCGTCAGCAGCTACGAGGCGCTGCGCAAGCTCATCGGCGACGACAGCCGCCCGGCCTCCGCGGATTCAAAGATCTAAGAAAATGGAGGGCAACGGGACGGCTTGCTGAATCAGCCGTAGTATGCCCTCCGGCGCTATATTTGGCGAGCTTTTGCGTCGTTCGGAAGACGACGGGCGAGGCTGATCGCTACATTTTAGTTCAAAATATGAGCAAGCAGCAGCGGTAGGCTTCGGCATTACCGGAGAAATGGCGGACTGTTGTCTCATTTGATTTCGCCGCAGACAATATGGACTGCGGTGTTTCAATGGGATGATTTTGAAACTTATTTTGAACATTTCGGTTTACACACAAAACAAAACCGTGATATAGCGGCCTGCAATCGGATAAGGAGGACGAAAAAATGATTACGCTGGATAACGGCACGCTGCATCTCGAACTGGACGATCGCGCGCGCGTTACGCATCTTGAAAATCGCGCGGCGGGCACGGGCAATGTGATCGCGCGCCCGGCGACGCTCTTTCGCGCGGCCATACTGCGCACGCGCGACGCGGCCGGTCTGGGCGACAATCTCGAAAACATGGCCTTTGCCGACGAGCAGGCGCTGGCCGTGCGCGTGGAAAACGGCGGCGCGGTGATCACGGCGGGGCCGCTGGTCACCGCGATGGGGGAGCAGGCGGTGTTCCTGACGCTGACCGTTGCGCTTTCGGGTGACCACATACTCTTCGGCGGCGAAATCCGCAATGAAAGCGAGAGCGTCGTGGACGAGCTGATCTATCCCTGCCTCGGCGCGCTGGAAACGCTGGACGGCGCCGCGCCCGACTGGCTTCTGCCTGAGCAGTGCGGCGTGCGCTATCGCGATATCTGCGCCTATCTCGCCGCGGAAATTGGCCGTGAAAACCTCTATGAAAAGAAGGAAACCTATCCCGGCGAACTGTCGATGAGCTGGATGGCGCTCACCGGCGGCCGCGACGTGCTCTCCTTCAGTGCGCATGATCCGCTGTTTCACGCCATGTCGCTGCGCGCGCGTGGCTCGGCGACCGGCGGCGTGACGCTCGAGGCCGATAAAATGTGCTTCGTCGAGCCGAATCAGACGTGGACAATCCCCGAATACGACGCGCGGCTGTATCGCGGCGCATGGCGGGAAGCGGCGGACGATTATGTGCGCTGGGCGAAAACCTGGCGGCGGCCCATTGAGCCGACCGAGTGGATGAAGCGATCGAACGGCTACTTCCTGGTCATCAACAAGCAGCAGTACGGCGCGGAAGCGTGGCCGTATGATACGCTGGGCGAGCTGTATGAGCGCGCCGTATCGCATGGCTGCGACACTGTTGGCCTGTTCGGCTGGTATCATACCGGCCATGACAACAACTATCCCGATCTGGCCGTCAGCCCGACGCTGGGCGGCGCGGATGGCCTGAAGGCGGGAATTCGCGCGGTTCAGGCGGCGGGCGGTCATGTCACGCTCTACTATCAGGGGCATCTGATCGACCCGGCCAGTCCGTTCTATCGGCGCGAAGGCGCGCAGTGGGAGGGCAAAAACGTGTGGGGCACGCCGTATTACGAGTTTTATCCCAAGGCGTGCTATAGCGATTTCCTCAGATTCTTTTCAAACAAGGCGTTTTCGACCGTCTGCCCCTCGGCGCCGGCCTGGCATGAGATGATGGCTGATCGGCTCGACTGGATCTCAGGCTTCGGTGCGGACGGCGCGCTTTACGATCAGATCGGCGGTATGCCGCCCCGCCCCTGCTTCAACAAGGCGCATCCGCACAAAAATGGCAATCCCGCGCTCTCCTACACGCAGGGCCGGCTTCGGCTGCTTTCAAAAATTCGCGATCGTGCGGCGAGTCACGCGGATTTCGTCTTCATGTCGGAGCACATCACCGATTTGTATTCTCAGTTCCTCGATTGCATACACGGCGTCAGAACGGAACCTGCGGCGCGCGGCAAAACGGCGGTCGGGCGGGAGGTCATGCCGGAGCTGTTCCGCTATTGCTTCCCGGAGACGATGATCACCGTGCGCAACGCGCAGCCGTTTATGGACGCGCGGCTGGTGAACTACGCGCTGCTGTACGGCTTCAAGTTCGAGATGGAGCTGCGCTACGACACGGATAAGCGATTTATTCGCGCGGGCGGCGATGAGGAAAAGCGCGTGTATGCCAAACGCATTGCGGATATGCGGCGCAGCTATGAGAAGTGGCTGCTGTTGGGTGAGTTCCGCGCGGACGAGGGCATTGCGGCGGTGAATGTACAGGCGAGCGTGTTCAGGGCGGCGGACGGCAGCCGCGCGGTCGTCATGTGGAACGATACGGACGCGGAGATCACGCCGGTGTTAAGGCTGACCGATGGCAAAATTGCGCGCTGGGCAATGCCTGACGGCGAGGGCGACGGTCTGCCCGCGCGGCTTGCGCCGAACGGCGTGGCGGTGCTGCTGGTGGAATGATGGGGGATGTTGGCTTAAAGAGCGGTCGGCACATCGCTTCCGCACCTGCGCTGCGATAAGAATTGTAAACGCTGCAAAGCGACATCGTTTGTCACCGGGGGATGCGTCTTTCAGAAAGGGAAGGGCGCGATTTGCTCGGGCCGGCGTCGCGATCATGTACAGTTTCCGTTCGCCGCGTTATTCCCGCACACGCCGCGCCGCCCGGCCCCTGCGCGCACAAACGCCCCTGCCGGAGCTAAAACCGGCCAAACGCAACGCCGCGCCGGCGCAC
>SFOF01000227.1 GCA_004552515.1 Clostridiales bacterium | reverse complement strand
TCCATATGAACTGTATAACGTAGGGGATTTTAATGAAGGACTTGCGTGGGTGGAAAAAGATGGAGAGTACGGTTACATTGATACAACGGGAGAACTTGTTATTTCTTATTGCTCGGATACAGCGAGAGCGTTCAGTGAAGGGCTTGCTTGTGTTAAAACGAACGGGAAATATGGATATATTGACAGAAACGGCAAAAGCGCTATTGCTAGGCGATGGGATGATGCGGGAAAGTTCAGCGAAGGACTTGCTTATGTAAGTAAAGAAGGAAAGTATGGATATATTGACACAAACGGCCAACTTGTAGTTCCTTGCGAATGGGACAAAGCATGGGACTTCTATGAAGGTTTTGCCCGTGTGCGGAAAGATGGCAAACTTGGTTTCATTGACACGACCGGCAAGCTCATTATCCCCTGCGAATATGATTCAATCGCCTATTCCGATGGCTATATCGCACTGATTAAGAACGGTTATCTGACCATCGTGGATAAGGAAGGCAATCGAGTGTACTGACCTCAATTCACTATTCAAAGCAAGAGGTCGAAGGGCTTGCGCTCTTCGACCTTTTGACGTTTGAATGATGCCGCTTACTCTTCTTCCTCCAGCATATTGACCGCAACCCATCCCGCAGCCGTATGCCGCATGGTGCGGATCTCATACGGCGCCAGCACCGCGCCGAAGGAATCATAGCCGGCGGGGGAGACGCACACGCTCTCCCGCGCGCCGCCGAAGTTTTGCAGCCGGACGATCACGTCGCCCGTGCCATCCTCCGCGCGCTTGATCGCCGTCGCCAGCACGTTTTGACTGCCCTCGAGGGTCAGCGCGCAGGCTGTCAGCGGCATCGCGCCCGGATGCGCGGCCTCGTCGGTGACGAGCGGCGGATTGATGAACGCCTCGTAGGCGCGCCACGGCCCGGCGCTGTCCTGCGCGCCGTGGAACGACACGCGCCAGCGCCCCTCGAATACGCCCTGCGACATATACTCGTAATCGTCGTCCGGCAGATCGGCCACGCGCAGATCGCCCACGATGGGGGAGCGCAGCACCGTTGCGCGCACGACGCCGCCTTCCGGCGCGTCGAAGCCGAAGAATGCGTCGGAAAGCGTCAGCGCGCCCTGTCCGGCTGCGTCCGTCAGATCGAACCAGCCGCCGCAGGGCAGCTCGCGGCCGTCGAAGGCGCGCTCTGCGCCATAGCCCGGCGTGGCCGTGACGAGACGATCATGGGAAGAAGCATAGCGCAGCTTGAGCGCCTTGTGCCGTTCGTTCCAATCGACGCGGATGTGCCCCTCGACGGCGCTTTCGCCCGCGCAGAGCCGCAGCGTCTGCTCGACGAACGAGCGGCGATATGTCCAGCGCAGCTTGATCGCCGCGCGCAGCGGGCCGCGCTCAATGACGCGCGCGCTTTCCAGAGCGAACGGTTCCTCCGCGCCATAGCCGGTGAAGTTGAACGCCCACACGTCGCTCTCGTCGGCGACGGCCACGGGACGCGCGCACTCGCGCAGCAGGATTTCGCCGGTCTGCGCGTCCTCAATGCGCACGCTGTTTTCGCTGATTACGGCGCGCAGTCTGCCGTTGTCGAGGCTGGATTCACTGGCAGCGGCGGGAACGCCCTCGAACGCGGCTTTCCTCTGCCGCACACGCAGCGCGCGCCAGCCCATCGCGGGAATATCGGCCTTGAATACAAAGCGCGAACGGAAGCCCGGAATGACCGAGCGCGGCCGGATGAGCTGGCAGGGAACGTCATGGCCGTTTTCGTCGGTCAGCGCGATCTCGCCCTCGTACCAGTCGAACTCCCACGCCCATTGCACCTCGGCCTCGATATATCCCGAATAGGCGCTGGCGTTCAGATTCCAGATCATCAGCGTCCAGGCCGCGTCCGGGCAGTCGGGATTGGCGAGGTTCACGTCCGCGGCGATGCGCTGGAGCGAGAGATGCAGGCTTTCCTCGGCGCTGGCGCGCGCGCCGCCCAGCTGATGGAGCGCGTCGGTTTCGCCGTCGGTGATGGCCGCGCCGCCCAGCGTGTCGTGGAACTGATTGTAGAGCAGCGTCTGCCAGGGTCTGGCCAGCGCCCGCGTCTGATCGGGCGCGCCGGTGAGCAGGGCGGCCAGCAGCGCGGCGCGTTCGGCGTTCATGAGCGCGATTTCCGTGCGGCGCGCGGCCTGCTTGACGTCCGGCCGGTTGACGAACACGCCGAAATTGCGGATGGGAATCTCCTGATCCCACACGGGCAGGCCGTCCGTTTTCTGGCGCGAGAAAAAGCCGGTCGTGTTTGAAAACACCACGCGTCCGCCGGTTTCCCCGGCGTGTTTGTGAATAGCCGCGAGGGCTTGCTTTGTGGGTGCGCCGCCGTGATTGGTCACGCCGTAGACCAGCAGCAGGTCGTGATCATGCTCGTCCAGCTTCGGCAGCGCGTCGCTGATCATCTTGTCCGTGTCCACCGGATAGACCGCGCCGGCGATGTTGGAGCGCGCCATGAGCATTTCGCTGCCGTCGGGCGCGCGCCAGACGAAGAGGCTGTCGCCCAGATCGAGATCCCTCTTATCCGGCCGGCTGATCACGCCGTAGGGCATCCCCAGCTTGACGAACACCTGCGCGAGCATCAGCGGATGGCCGAAGCTGTCGATGTTGAACACCGTGTCGCTCCTTTTGCCGAAGCGCGTCATGAGAAAGCGCTGCCCGTGCAAGCCCTGCCGGATATAGCTTTCGATCAGGCCGCTGAAGCAGTCGGGCTGAACCCACAGCCCCTCGTCGAGCGCCCAGCGCCCCTCGGCGACGCGAGACGCAATGCGCTTCATCAGCGTGGGGTCGATCCGCTCGATCTGTTCGAACACCGGCGGGCAGGCGAAGGAATAGATGAAATCCGCGTCCTCGTCCATGCGATCGAGCGCGGCGCGGAATGTAGAGCGGATGGAGGCGAGCGCCTCGTCCCACGTCCACAGCCAGACGGGATCGAAATGCGTGTTGCCGATCATGTACAGCCTGTTCATGAGCTGAGTCTCCTTATATGTTGTTTTGAAGGCGTTTATTGTGTTTTGACCATTATAACGGGTTGAGCGCGGCGCTGTCAAGCGGCTGTTTGCGGCGCGCGTGGGTTAACAGCCTGCGCGATCGGGTTAACAGGTCATGAAAGACATTGACAAGGCGAACGAATACTGTTATAATCCTCTCATCATCCGCATACACACGAACGACGACGAGGGGGACGCAATTCGATATGGAAGAAAAGCTGTCGGAAATTTTCGGTTCAATGGTGTTCAACGACGATGTGATGAAGCAGCGTCTCCCGCACGCGACGTATAAGGAAATGAAGCGCGCGCTGGCCGGCGGCCGGGGACTGACCCGCGAGGTGGCCAACGTGGTGGCCAACGCCATGAAGGACTGGGCCATCGAGAAGGGCGCGACGCACTATACGCACTGGTTCCAGCCGCTCAACGGCGTGACCGCCGAAAAGCACGAGGCGTTCATCACCTCGGACTACGATTCCGTCATTATGGAATTTTCCGGCAAGGAGCTGATTCAGGGCGAGCCGGACGCGTCGTCCTTCCCCTCGGGCGGCCTGCGCGCCACGTTCGAAGCGCGCGGCTATACGGCGTGGGATCCGTCGTCCTATGCGTTCATCAAGGACAACACGCTGTGCATTCCCACGGTGTTCTGCTCCTATAACGGCGAGGCGCTGGACAAGAAAACGCCCCTTCTGCGCTCCATGGAGGAGATTTCCCGCCAGGCCAGGCGCATACTGCGTCTCTTTGGCCGCGACGTGAGCGCCG
>SFOF01000226.1 GCA_004552515.1 Clostridiales bacterium | reverse complement strand
CTAAAAAATGAAAACACATTGGACGGCTCAAGCCGAATAAGGAGGATCAGTTACATGGAGCATCCCGAACTCAAGGCGGAGGTGCAGCGCAGGCGCACATTCGCCATCATCTCTCACCCGGACGCCGGTAAAACCACGCTGACCGAAAAGCTGCTGCTCTACGGCGGCGCGATTCGTCAGGCCGGCTCGGTCAAGGCGCGCAAGGCCGCGCATCACGCCACCTCGGACTGGATGGAAATCGAGAAGCAGCGCGGCATTTCGGTCACGTCCTCGGCCATGCAGTTCGACTTCGACGGCTATCATATCAATATCCTCGATACCCCCGGCCATCAGGACTTCTCCGAGGATACCTACCGCACGCTGGTCGCCGCGGACAGCGCGGTCATGCTGATCGACTGCGCCAAGGGCGTTGAGGAGCAGACCATCAAGCTGTTCAAGGTCTGCCGCCTGCGCTCGATCCCGATCTTCACGTTCGTCAACAAGATGGACCGCGCGGGCAAGGATCCCTTCGAGCTGATGGAGGAGCTGGAAAACGTGCTGGGTATCCGCTCCTGCCCGGTCAACTGGCCCATCGGCACGCACGGCGACTTCAAGGGCGTCTATCACCGCGATACCCGCTGCGTCGAGCTGTACAGGGGCGGCGATCACGGTCAGACGCAGGTCGAGGTTCAGACCATCTCCATCGACGACCCGACGCTGTGCGACACCATCGGCAAAAGCTATTACGATAAGCTGATGGAGGACGTGGAAATGCTGGACGTGGCGGGCGATCCGTTCGAGCTGGACAAGATCCTCTCCGGCCAGCTCACGCCGCTGTTCTTCGGCAGCGCGTCCAACAACTTCGGCGTGGAGCCGTTCCTCAAGCGCTTCCTCTCCTACACGAAAATGCCCACCGCGCGCGTGTCCGACAAGGGCGAAATCGCGCCGGACAGCGATAAATTCACCGGCTTCATCTTCAAGATTCAGGCCAACATGAATCCCGCCCACCGCGACCGGCTCGCCTTCATGCGCGTCTGCTCCGGCGTGTTTGAAAAGGGCATGACCGTGTGGCATTCGGGCACGAACAGCCGCATCAAGCTCGCCCAGCCGCAGCAGTTCATGGCGCAGGAGCACGAGAGCGTCGAGACGGCCTACGCGGGCGACATCATCGGCCTGTTCGATCCCGGCATTTTCCGGCTGGGCGACACCGTGTGTACCGGCGAACCCGTGCGCTATTCGGGCATCCCGCTGTTCGCGCCCGAGTTTTTCGCGCGCATCAGTCCCGTGGACAGCATGAAGCGCAAGCAGTTTTTGAAGGGCGTCAATCAGCTCTCTCAGGAGGGCGCGATCCAGACCTTCAAGCGCCCGCACATCGGCCGCGAGGAAATGATCGCCGGCGTGGTCGGCGTGCTGCAAATGGACGTGCTGGAATACCGGCTGAAGGTCGAATACGGCGTGGAGGTCACGCGCGAGACGCTGCCCTTCCGCCATGTGCGCTGGATTGTCAAAACGCCCAAGCCCGTCGATAAGCTGCGCCTGACCTCGACCACGGCGCCCGCCATCGACCGCTCCGGCCGCGATGTGCTGCTGTTTGAAAACGACTGGAGTATCCGCCTCGCCATGGAGAACAACGAGGGCCTTGAGCTGGCCGAAACCGCCGACCGCACCGAGGCCGACCTGATGGAATAATCAAAAAACGCGCCGCGTCCCTTTTATGCGAGGGGCGCGGCGCTTCGTATGCGCGGGCTGTCCATTGAGCGCATGGGGGCGGGAGAGCGCGGCTTTCGATGCAAATGCTCCCGACCCGTCCCCTGCTCGGCGCGCAGGCGTTTGCGTTGAAGCGGTGTTTCCCTCATGCGCCGTGCATATGCGCAAAACCCGCCCGAGCCCGCAGATTTCCTTTTGAAAACGCACGCTGAGCGGGAAACGCCTCCGCCGATCGATTCGGCGTGGTTGTGTCCCCGGCTTTTTCTCCAGAGCTGATGAGCAAAGCGTGAGTTTTCGCGCCGCGCCCGCCGGGAAGTTCACGCGCGTTTGCGGCTTTTTTATTTCGCCCATACGGCGGGCGCGCGAATGAAAAAAGCGGCCTTCCTCCCGATAAAGTCAGGGGAAAGGCCGCGCTGCTGTGCGCTTTTATGTCAGATCGACAGACGCTCGTCCCGGAGCGCTTCTCCGGCGATGCGGACGTTCTCAAAGCGCACGTCCAGCGCGCCGGCCGGATTGGAGAGCGTGTAGAGCGGCAGATCGTCCTCGCAGCAGACGTTTCTCACCACCGCGTTTTTGACGCGCGACGCGTTGAACGAGCACAGCGCCGCCGGTTTGTCCGCTCTGCGCGCCGTGTGATAGACGTTCTCGATGAGTATGTTCTCGCCGATCAGGCCGTCGCCGGCATTGCCCGGATAGACCTTGCGCCGCTGTGCCTCCTCCTCGCGGGCGGGCAGATAGATGAAGCACTGGTCGCCCTTCATGTGCAGGTTATGGCCGCCGCACGTCCAGACATAGCCGCCGTCGGTGTGGACGAAAACGTCCCGGGCATGGAAATTCTTGATTGTGCAGGCGGTCAGTATGGCGGTCATGGCGCGGGAGTGTATGTTCTCGGCGGTGATGTTGTACATATCGAACGGCTTTGCCATGTTGGCGGGGTTGCCGCCGTGATAGCCGTTCTCGCCCAGGCGCAGCACCATCTGCGTGCGGTTGCTCTCGCCCGGACGGCTGACGTCGAAAATGTCGCGCATGGAGATGTTGTAGATCTTGTTGCCATACTGGTGCAGCAGCCGGATGATGGCGCACATATTCGTGACGGCGCGGACGTTCTGGATCAGTACGTCGTGTATGTCGGTGTCGCGCCCCTCGACCAGCTGACGCGCTTCGTGCCGCGGCCCGGTCAGCGCCGTCAGGGCGATGGTATCGTCGCCGGTTTCGCCCGATATGTTCCTGATCAGTATGTCGCTGCACCCCACGCGCAGATCGACGCCGTCCTGATTGCGCCAGCGGGCGCAGGAGTCCTGCTCGTGCCGCGTCAGCTCGAAGCGGACGTCCGAGATCACGCCGTCGCGCGCGAAGAGCAGCTCAATCGCCCACCAGCGCTGGTCGCGGATGTGCAGGTTCTCGATGCTGAAATGGCGCACATTGTGCAGGTGAATGGTGACGTTCATCTGGATGTGCGGCATGCCGTCCTTCAGGGAGGTGAACTCGTCCAGTCCGTTGGGCAGGCCGCCGTCCAGCAGCGCGTCGCCCCGGCCGACGATGTGTATGTCGGTCTGCTCGCCCGCCTGAGTGCGGCCCAATGCGCTGTCCGCTTCGCTGTTGCAGAACATACGGGCGATCACGCCGTCCGCCATGCGCAGATGGGCGTTGTCGATCACGACCGTCATGTGCGAGGGCAGGAGAATCGTCTCGTCGATCGTCCAGACGGTGGACTGCTTCTGCGCGTTATGGCGCGGAATGATCACCTCGTTCAGGCCCGCGTCGCGCGCGGCGTTGATGGCGGCCTGGATTTTGCGGCTGTCCGAGGCGTCCTTGAAATCATTGGGGGAAAAACAGCTTTTTTCCATAAAGACACATCCTGACTGCTGATTTGTTTTTTGAAAACTGATAAAAGTATACGGGATTTTTGCCGAAATGTCAAGCCGCGTCCTTTTCGCCTTGAAGGAAACGATCGGCTGTGTTATACTGATGCGGGCTTTCTGAAAAAGCGTTTTTCGGGGAGGAAAAGGAAATGTATACGCAATCGCAGCTCACGTGCGACGTGCGTGCGCTGGGCGTAAGGCCGGACGATGTGATT
>SFOF01000225.1 GCA_004552515.1 Clostridiales bacterium | reverse complement strand
ATCGCTCAGCTGAACGATTGTCATGGGCCTTTCCAGTCCGGCCTTCAGCGCATACCGGCTCAGCTGAAGCCAGCTGTTCTGCGCGTACAGATAAACGGCGATCAGCGCCAGCGCCGCAAGCAATCCTGAAAGCATGGCCGCCCTCCCCCGCGCGCTCATTCGGCGCACAGCCGGTTCACCTCTTTCATCAGCGCGCTGTAGAGCGCCTCCGCGTCGCCGTGTATGGTCACGGGCTGCTCGCCGCGCAGGAACAGTATGCCGCCGTTTTTGCCGCCGGCAATGCCCACGTCGGCCTCCTTCGCCTCACCCGGGCCGTTGACCACGCAGCCCATTACGGCCACGCGCAGATTCTTCTTCACGGAGCGGGTCGCCGCCTGAACGCGCTTCGCAATCCCCTCCACGTCGATGCCGGTGCGGCCGCACGTCGGGCAGGAGATCACGTCCACGCCGCCGCGCAGGCCAAGGGCGCGCAGTATGTCGAGCGCCGCCGCCGCTTCCGGCTCGGGATCGCCGGTCAGCGACACGCGGATGGTATCGCCGATGCCGTCGGCCAGCAGCGCGCCGATGCCGATCGCCGATTTGACCGTGCCCATGCCGGGCGTCCCGGCCTCGGTCACGCCCAGATGCAGCGGATAATCGCACTGAGAAGCCGCCAGGCGATAGGCCTCGATCGTGCGGCGCACGTCGCTCACCTTCATCGACAGCACCATGTCGTAAAAGCCGCACTTTTCGAGCATACGCGCATGGGTCAGCGCGCTTTCGACCAGCCCCTGCGCCGTCACGCCGCCGTATTTTTCCAGGATGCCCTTCTCGAGCGAGCCGGCATTCACGCCGATGCGCACCGGGATATGATGCGCCTTCAGGCAGTCGGCCAGCAGCCGCACATTCTTCTCGCCGCCGATGTTGCCGGGGTTGATGCGCAGCTTCGATATGCCGTTTTCAACCGCGGCGATCGCCAGCCTGTAGTCGAAGTGAATATCGGCCACCAGCGGCACGGGACTTTCGTCCACCAGCGCGCGCACATTGGCCGCGCACGCCTGATCATACACCGAAACGCGCACAATATCGCAGCCCGCCGCGGCCAGACGCCTGATCTGCGCCGAGGTCGCCGCCAGATCGCGCGTATCTGTGTTGGTCATCGACTGCACGGACACGGGCGCGCCGCCGCCGATCGCCACAGAGCCTGCCATAACCTGTCTCGTCATCTGTATGCCCTCCGTCAGCGCCTGATGAGCGTGGCGATGTCGTGCCACGTCAGGACGATAAAGAGTATGAAGAACGCGCCCAGGCCGATGAGATGCACCAGCCCCTCCTTGTCGCGCGGAATCGGGCCGCGGCCAAACAGCCTGCGGATCGCCTCGATGATCAGGAACACCAGCCGTCCGCCGTCCAGCGCGGGCAGCGGCAGAAGGTTGAGAATCCCCAGATTCATGGAAATGATCAGCACCAGATACAGCACGCGGTCAAAGCCCAGCCTGATCGCCTGGCTGGCCACGCTCACAATGCCCACCGTGCCGCTCATCTGATCAAGGCCCTCGCCCTTAAAAATCAGCTTCCGCAGTGAATCGAGCATCTCGCGCGTCAGATTGACCAGCACCTGGCCGGAATAGCGCACGCCGTCCCACAGCGTCATGGGGATGCGCTCCTGAGAGACGTATATGCCCATCTTGGGCGCGCCGGTTTCGTCGGTATAAAGGCCCGTGTCGATCTCCACGGTTTCATCGCCGCGCTGAACGGTCAGGTGCAGCTCGTCTCCCGCTTCGAGCGCGCCCACGATCTGCGTCATGGCGGCGTAGCCCTCCTGATCGCGCGTGATGGCCGTGCCGTTGACCGCGGTGATCACGTCGCCCGCCTGAAGGCCGGATTCCGCCGCGGGCGTGCCGTCGATGACCGAGTTGACCACCGGCGTGGTCTGATAAAGCCCGTAGCCCAAGAGCAGCCCCAGCGTCACGACAAACGCCAGCACAAAGTTCATCACGGGGCCGGCCAGTATCGTCAGAAAGCGCTTCCAGATCGCCTGATTGTTGAACGCGGCGGGATCATCGTCGTCCGCGTCCTCGCCCGCGAAGCGCACATAGCCGCCCAGCAGGATCAGCCGCACGGAATAGGCGATGCCCCTGCGCTTCCACTGGAGCAGCTTGGGGCCGAAGCCCACGGAAAATTCCTCGATGCCCACGCGGCACAGCCGCCCCACGCAGTAATGCCCCAGCTCGTGAATAATGATGATAAAGCTCAATAGCAGTATCGCCAGCAGCACGGTTACAACGGTCACTCGTCTCAGCCTCCCTTGTCCTTCCGGTGAAGGATCGCTTCCATTTCATGCAATTTGGACGGCGCGCACGGCGCTTTCGTTCACCGTTCGACCGTCCTTCTTATTATAGCGCGGCTTTGCGTCCCTTTGCCGCCCTTTTTTCGTTCTTTCCCGTGAACAATTTCAAAACGTTTCGCCGCTCCGCGCGGTCGATATTCCGCGCCCCGCCGTCTGCGAACGCCCTCCGCCATCCCAAGGCCGCGCCGCCCCGCGTTCAGCGCCAAACATTCAACGCTTGAATTTCTCTCCCGCCCAGCCGCCGGGCGAAATGCCGCGCACAGTTCAGTGGAATCAAGTCGGGAGCCTCCGATGATATGGCGCGGAAAATTCCTCGGCATATCATCCGGGGAGCTTTTCGAAACGCGCGCTAGACCAGCGCCCTCAGCACATCCCGCGCCATGAACCGCGCGCGCCTGTCGGCCTCGTATACGTCGCCGATTTCCCGCACGGACGCGTTTTCCGTCCGCGCAAGCACCGTCTCCACCGTCCGCGCAATGCCGCCGAACGGGATGCGCTCGTCCAGAAACGCCGCGACGGCCTCCTCGTTCGCGCCGTTGAGCGCCACGGGCATGACGCCGCCCGCCTTCTGCGCGTCGATCGCCATTCTCAGGCAGGGGAAGCGCTCCATATCGGGCGCCTCGAACGTCAAGGACGCAATGCGCGCAAAGTCCAGCCGCTCGCCGCCGAACGGGATGCGCGCGGGATACCCCATCGCATAGCCGATCGGCACGCGCATATCGGGCGCGCCCAGCTGCGCCAGCACCGCGCCGTCCTCAAACTCGATCATGGAGTGGATCACGCTCTGCGGATGCACGATCACGTCGATCTTTTCCATCGGCATACTGAACAGATGATGCGCCTCAATCACCTCGAAGCCCTTGTTCATCATGCCCGCGCAGTCCACGGTGATCTTCGCGCCCATCTTCCATGTGGGATGCCCCAGCGCCTGAGCGCGCGTCGCCCGCTCGATGTCGCGCTTTTCCCATGTGCGGAACGGCCCGCCCGACGCGGTCAGTATCAGCCGCGATACGGGATTGCCGCCCTGCGCCTGAAGACACTGGAAGATCGCCGAATGCTCGCTGTCCACCGGCACGATGGGCTTATGAAGCGCCGCCGCCTTTCCCATGACCAGCGCGCCGCCGGTCACCAGCGATTCCTTGTTGGCCAGCAGCAGCCGCCCGGACACGTCCAGCGCCGCCATCGCCGCGGGAAGCCCCGCGATGCCTACGACCGCCGACAATACGTCGTCCGCCTTCGCCGCCAGCACCGCCCGCCGCACCGCGTCCTCGCCGAAATACCACTGACAGAAGCACACGTCCTCGGGAAGTGTGTCCGGCTCTGCGGTCAGCGCCGCCACGGCGGGACGAAATTCGCGCACCAGCTCAAACAGCGCCTCCGCGCGGGAGTGCGCCGTCAAAAGCGTTACCCTGAACTGATCGGGCACGCGCCGCGCAATGTCCAGCGCCTGCTCGGAAATATCCGCCGCCG
>SFOF01000224.1 GCA_004552515.1 Clostridiales bacterium | reverse complement strand
CGCCACGCCCTCATAGCTGCCCGAGGCGTACAGCCCCGATTCGGTCAGGCAGGCCGCGCCCACGCCCGAAGCCGCGTCCACCGGCATGGCGGTCACATCGCGCACGTCGCCGCTTTCCACATCGAGCGCCAGCAGCCGTCCGTTCTGCGCAAAGAGCAGCTCGCGATCCTTCTGCACGGCGCTGGCACTGTTGATGCGGTCGGCCTGCGCGCCGTCCATGGGCCGCCATTCGTCCGGCTCGCGCGCCGCGTCGGTCGCCATCAGCGCGTAGTAGGGCACGCTCTCGCTGCCGTCGATGAGTATCAGGCCGCCGTCCCACGCAGCAATTGCCTCGATCCACGCGTTCACCGGCACGGCGCGCGCCGCGCTCCCGTCCAGCGGCAGGAAAAGCACATGGCTCAGCGGATTGCCCGTGCATATCAGGTACAGCACATTGTTCACAATGACGGCATTCCTCGTGGTCGGCTTCCCGCCCATCTCGCGGCTCACGCTGCCCCAGTCCACGCTGCCGACGCGCTCCAATCGCGCCGCGCCGCCGTCGATCACAACGCGGCTGTAGTCCAGCGTGTCGCCGTCGCCCACCGCTTTGGCCGCGCCCCCAAGCGGAACGGGAGCCGGCCGGCCTTCGTAAAGCACGATGTGCGGCGCGCCGTCCAGCGCGAACCACGCCGCCGCGTCGTAATAGTGCCGCGCGCCGCCCTCATCCTCAACGCCCTCGTTCAGCATCGCGCGCACGTCCTCCGCCCACGGATAGCTCTCGAACGCGCCGCTCTGCGCATCGTATCGGTAAACGCCCTTTGGCGAATACAGCCACAGTATATCGCCCACGGCGCACAGTCCGGCCGGCATATCGGTAAATCCGTCATAGCCGCTGCGCGCGATCACGGCATTGCCTCCCGCCGCCCGCGCAAGGCCCATCGTCAGCAAAAGCGCCATCGCCAGCAGTATGCTCGTCAATCGTTTCATCGTCCGTCGCCTCCTGTCATTGATTGGCTTCTATAACAGTAGACGGCGTTATATTCCATCAGGTTTAATACGATTAAAAAATATTTTTTACACGTTTGACCGCATTTCGCCTTTTCAGCAGCTTCGCGGCGCAATTTTCCGACAGACGCAGCCAACCGGCCAGCGGACGCGCAAATCCGCACAAAGCGCCTTAAAGCGGCGCGCACAGCGCCAAACGCCGCTTTTTGCACAATCAGCATCCGCCCGCCGCCTTCCCGCTCCGCATGAAAAAAAAGAACGCCGAACAAGGCGCAAGCCCACAGCGTCCCCGCCATGAACCGCAGCCCCGTCCGGCGCGCTCATTTTCCTATTGCGCGATCATTGCTCTTCCATGCGGCGCATTTCAAGCTTCTTTTGCAGCACAGCAATGAAATCATCCATGTTTATCTGCCCGCCGCAATACTGATCGATCACCTCGTAAAAAGAGTAATCTCCCGTCTCCAAATCGAGCACCACGCCCGCGTCACTGTCCCGATAGCGCTCGAGCGACTGCGCGCTGACGATCCAGTACCAGTTTTCCATGTCCGCGCGGGTCTGACGCGCATTGGCCAGATCCTGCTCGATCACGTCCTTCGCGTCGCCCTCGGCAGTTTTCAGTTCTTCCTCAAGGCGCGCAATCTTGTCGTCGTATTCGCTGGTATTACGTTCGTAATCGGCGCTGCGCACGGTTTCATTCAGATCGGGGCGCAGCATCGTGCGCGAGGCCAGCCCGTCCGTCTCGGCCAGCGTCTCGAGGAAGCGCGTCGCCAGCTCGATGTGCTCGCTGTACGGATTGATGATCGCCACATAGCCGTTCAGCGGCGCGCGCTTCGGCAGATCGGAAGAAAGCGACACATACAGCGGAATTTCTGTATAATAGTCCTGATAGGTCATGCCGTTCACGCCCGCCAGCGCATACGCCGTAAACAGCGGATTGACGGCCACGTCCTCTTCCCCGTCCACAAAGCGCGCGGTCAGCTCGCACAGCCCTTCCGCGTCCAGCCGCTCGACCGCCGCCAGCGCCGCGCGCAGCTCTTCCGTGTCATAGCCGCTCACAGTGCCCGCGTCCAGCTCCAGCCGACAGGTTTCCAGGATCGCCCGCACAAACATCTCCCGCAGGCCTTCCGCGCTGCCGTATTCGTCGACCAGCGGAATCGTCGCCGTGGGAATCAGGCCGTTCAGCCAGTCGATCAGCTCCGGCCAGCTCGTCGGCACGTCGTCTATGGTCAGGCCCATCGCCTTCAGTGCGCCCACGCTCACGCCCGGCACGGTCACGTCCACGGAGAACGGCACGCCCAGCGCCTGACCGTCCCGCATCAGCGCGTTCGAAACGGCAGGATACATCCCGGAAACATACTCGGCCAGCGCTTCGCTCTCGATGGGGCGCGCCCAGCCGCGCGAGAGGATCGCGCGAAGATCGCTGCCGTTATAGTGCGTCGAGAGGAGCGCCACGTCGAACGCGGTCGATTTCGTGAGCAGCGCCGTCAGCACGTCGTCCTGCTGCACGGCGGCCACCTCCGCGCCCTGCTCGTTCATGAAGCGAATGATCGCGTTTTGCGCCTCGCCGCCGTTATCCGGATCGTTGACCGTCAGCGTTTCGCCGCTTTCGCCCTCGCGGTTTAGCGCGCGCAGCGCCACGCCGCTGAAGCCGCCCGTAACATATATGCCCGATTCGGTCACAAAGGCCGACGTGCTCCCATTATCCACGGGAATATTGGCAATATCGCGCGCCGCGCCCGTTTCGGGATTGAACGCCATGAGCGTGTTGCCCGAGAGATAGACCATCTCGTCGCCATACTGAACGACGCCATACACTCTGCCCTGCGCGTCCTCGTTCTCAGGCATATCCTGCCACGCGCCGAGCGCGTCGCCGTCAAAGGGCAGCACGGCGTACTGCGCCGTGTCCATATTCTGAACGACCAGTATATCGCCGTTCCAGATCGTCATGCCGGAGGGCCACACGTCGCCCAGATACACCGCGCGCGGCGCCGAGCCGTTCAGCGGCAGGAATATCACGACCTCGTTGCCCATGCTCTGCGCAACGCCGCACAGCGTGTCGTTCACAACGACCACATCCGACAGATTCACCGTGTCGTCCAGCTCGTCGCTCAGGCCCTGCCAGTCAACCGTGCCGCTTTCCTCAAAGGACGCACGGCCGTCCTGAATGCGCACGCGCGCGAGCGCCGTCTGATAGTCGCCTGTCTCCCCCTCGCCGCCATAGCTGTAGGTGAGCAGCAGCGCATACGCCGCGTCCTGATAGGCGAACCACGCCGTGGTGTACGTGAACTTCTGCGCGCCGTTCTCGTCGCGGTTTTCGCCCTTCATCGCCGCAAGCGTCGCGTCGTCCCACGGATAGGCCGCCATCTCGCCCGAGGCTGCATTGTAGACGTAGGCGCCGTTTCGCCCCTCGATCCACACCTCGTCGCCGATCACGCACAGCCTCATCGCATAGTCGTCAAAGCCGTCCTGACCGTTGCGCGCGATGATCGCGTCGCCCTGCACCGCCAGCGCGGGAACAGCCGTCAGCAGCAGCGCCAGCGCCGTCATCCAGCAGATCATCCTCCGCATCCTCTTCATGTTTTCCGCTCCTTTCATATATCGCTTCAGTTTCGTTCCAGCAAGCGTGACCAGCCGCGCGGCAGTCCGGCAGGCGATTCACGCACCCCGCGCGCCACGCTCGCCGTCAGCCGCATCTCAAGCGTCCTTCCGAGCGCGGCAGCCTCCGCTTCATCAAGCGCCCCCTTGCCGCACCGCTCACCCCGCCCGTCAATCACGCCGCATTGCATCCGTCACCCCTGCTCCATCAAGCGCATCTCAAATGCCC
>SFOF01000223.1 GCA_004552515.1 Clostridiales bacterium | reverse complement strand
TTCGGCATGGCGATTCCCCCGCTTACACGGCGTTTTTCTAGAGTATAGCCGCGAATGGGGAGATTGTCAAGCGGGGCTTTTTGCGCTGCCGGTTCGGGGCGTTATGAAGGATCAGAGCGGGCCGCCTGTTCCGCGCCGAGACGGCACAAAAGCGACGAGACGATGAACAGCGCGCCGTGCGTCAGAGCGGCATAGACGATTGAGGCGATGATCTGCGCGCCGAGGGGCAGGCAGATCGTCAGGATCCCCAGCCGCTTTAACGCCCGCGCGCCGCCAGCGAAAAGAGCCGCCTGCCGATTCCGTGCCCCCGAAACGGCTCGGACACCTGAAAGCAGACCAGCTGGGCATAGCGCGCCGTTCTCCCGAACAGCGCGTGCGAAACCGTGATGAAGCCGACGAGCCGGTCGCCGGAAAAGGCGCCGAACGCCGACTGATCCGTCTCCATATGCCGGGCGATATCCGCCGCGATTTCCCGCCGCCGGGCCGGATCCCAGCTTTCCTCGGATTCGTTGGGGATCAGCCGCCATGCGCCGTCAAGGCCCTTTGGGGGCGGCGGGTGAATTTTGCGCGGAGTGCGCTTCAAGATACCGACCGTTTCAGCGCCGCGAAGGCCTGGGGCGAGGACTCTGCCCTTGGGGCTTCCGGGCTTTCCGGCGCGCTGCGGAAAATTGGCTCGAAATGAGCGTTTTTCTATTGGAGATGCGCGCTGAGGGGATTGCCGACGGCCTGAACCCGTGATATGATAAGAGAAAACGCGGAAAAAATCGAAGGGAGAGGGAGAGCGCCATGAACTATACGACGCGCAGGACGGTCATTTCCTCGCCGGGCGGCCCGATGAAGCTGCTCGTGCTTCGGCCGAAGGGGCCTGCGCCGGCTCCCGGCCGCACCGGCGTTTTGTGGATCCATGGCGGCGGGTATATCACCGGTATGCCGGAGATGGTCTATATGTCCCGCGCCGTGGATCTGGTCAGGCATTGCGGCGCGGTCGTCGTATCGCCGGATTACAGGCTCTCTGGCAAAGCGCCCTATCCCGCGGCGCTCATGGACTGCCACAGCGCGCTGGTTTATCTGAAGGATCATGCCGCCGCGCTGGGCGTGCGCGACGATCAGCTCATGGTGGGCGGCGAAAGCGCGGGCGGAGGACTGGCGGCGGCGCTGTGCCTGTACGAGCGGGACAGGGGCGGCGTGAGGATCGCCTTTCAGATGCCGCTCTATCCCATGCTGGACAACGAGGACACGGAAACCTCGCGGAACAATCACGCGCCCGTCTGGAACACGCGGCGCAATCATTACGCGTGGGCGCGCTATCTGCGCGGCGTCGAGGGGCGGGTTCCGGCCTATGCCGCGCCGGCGCGGGCTGAGGACTGCGCGGGCCTTCCGCCGGCCTATACGTTCGTCAGCACGGCCGAGCCGTTCTATGCCGAAACGCTGGCCTACGTTCGGCGTCTGAGGGAGGCGGGCGTTGAAGCGACCGTCGATGTTTACGAGGGCCTCTTTCACGCCTTTGATATGCTGGCGCCGTTTTTGCCGGTCAGCCGGCGCGCCGCCGCCGCGTTTGAAAGGCGGTTTGAGTCTGCCGCGCGGCGCTATTTTGCAAGGCAGCGCGACGAACAGATCTGAGAAAGAACACATTCCACAGGGAAGCCCGACCGCGGGAGCGCTGAAGCAAAGGCGCTCGCCGCGGTCGCTTTTTTTATTCAAAGCGCGGCGGGAAGAGGGGCGGGCGCTGAAATTTGCTATTTACAAACGTATGTTCGGTATGCTATAATGAAGCTGTCACGACAGAGAAGCGGGAGCCGGGGGGCGGGTGAGCATGAAAATGGGGGATGGGAACGCGCGGCCTGAGGGCGGCGCGATTCAGACTATGCCGGAATATATACGCCGGCATTATGAAGCGCGCATTGCCGCCGCGCTGCTGGAAACGCTTGGGCGGCGGGATGGGCGCGCCCATATCGAGCGGATGCATTTCAGGCGCGTCGGCTATACGATGGCGTATGCAGGTCTGACGCTGGCCGTGGAGGGCATGGAGCGCCGGTACCGCGCTGATTTCTGGCTCGACATGGAGGACGGCGCTCGGGCGGAATACGGAAATTTTCGCGTTGATCGCGGCGAGAAGCCCAGGGACGGCGTTCCGCTGGACGATTATCTCGTGCCCGTGCTCAGCCGCGCCATGATCGACGAGGAAGCGGAGAACATTCTGCTCCGCTTCTGTGCGGACGGGCTGCGCGATCCGAAACGGCTCGAGGCGGAGCGGCTCGCGGGCGCGCTTGGGCTGGCGATCGTCAATCTGACGCTGGACGATCGCCCGGAAACGGCCAGCATCCTCTTTTTTGAGGCGGGAAGCGTTGACGTTCGCGGGGAGGGGCGCGTGCGCGTGGCGGCGAACAGCATTGTGCTGAACCGGAATAGCGCGTGCCGCTTCAGCCGGAGGGACGCCATTTTTCACGAGTGCTTCCATTATGTTGAGCACAGGTTGTTCTTCCAGCTCGAGCGGCTGGGCGGGCGCGATTTGCGCGGGACGGCCGCGCGGGGCGGGGCGGCGCGCGATCCCGTCGAGTGGATCGAATGGCAGGCGCGCTGCGGCAGTCAGTGCCTGCAAATGCCGCGCTCTCTGCTGACGCGGCGCGTGAGGGAGGAGCTGGCGAAGCAGCGGGATTTTCCGGCGCACATGGGACGGAAGCTGCATACGATCGGGATGAAGCTGGCCGGTGAATTTGGCGTGCCGCGCTTCAGGCTGCGCAACCGCATGATTCAGCTGGGCTATTCGGCGGCGAAGGGCGCGCCCAATTATGTGGACGGCGCGTATATCCTGCCCTTTGCGTTCGAGGCCGACGCCTGCCGGGGCGGCAAGACGTTTTCAATCGGCAGGGGGGAGGCGCTCAGGGAGTATGTCCGCAGCGAGGCCTTCCGCGCGATGATCGATTCGGGGCGGTACATTTATGCGGACGGGCATATCTGCCTGAATGATCCGCGGTTTGTCACGCAGCTGAATGTGCGCGCCTGTCTGACGGCGTGGGCCAACGCGCACGTTGACCGGTGCTGTCTGCGTTTTGAGACGGTTTATATCCGCGCGGCGCGGGCGCGCTATGTGTTCGGGCGGCTGAACAGCGACGAGGAATACAACGCGCGCAGCCTGAGCATGTCTCTGCCGGCGGAAAGGCGCTCGGCGCTGTCCTGTGCGCGGGCGATGTCGCGGCTGCTGCTGGAGCTGCCGGGCAGCTTTTCGGGAACGCTGCGCGCGCATATGACGCACCAGGGCATGACGATCGAGCGGCTGAGCGAGAAAACGGGCATCTCTGTGCGCTCGATCAACCGCCTGCGCAACGAGGAGCGGGCCAGCTATGCGCTGGAGCAGGTGATCCTGATTGCGCTGGCGCTGCATCTGCCGCCGGAATTCAGCATGGATCTGATCGAAAAGGCTGGTCTGCGCCTGAGAAGCCGGCCGGAGGATCTGATCTACGGCGCGGTTTTGAGGACGATGTATAAAGAACCCCTCGACGCGATTCAGGAGGCGCTGCATGAGTGCGGGGGGCCGGAGCTGAAGATAAGGGAGGCCCTGTGAACGGGAATAAGGGTAGACGGTGAAACGCCGCCTGCTCTTTTTTTTGTGCGCCGAACGGGCGGGATAGTCTCTGGCGCAGTTGGGAGGAGGAAGACGGAAAGCAGTGGCGGCACAGATAAGGGGCGGAAAAGAGCGGGTTCGGGAGGCGTCGGCGTGCTCTGCGCCACACGGAAAACGCACCTATATAATTGGAAGAAACAGACGCATCGCCGGAGGGAAGGAAGCGTTTGTCAAAGAGTTTTTTTCGGCG
>SFOF01000222.1 GCA_004552515.1 Clostridiales bacterium | reverse complement strand
GCACCGTTCGCGCCGATGACACCATAGCAGTTGCCCTCGGTAAATTTCAGATTGACATCAGAGAACAAATTCTCTCCGTCAAAGTTAATGCTCAAATGATTGACGCTAAGCATGAAAAACCTCCTGTAAAATGTTCAATAAATAGGGGGATATCGTTTGATAAACAATCGTTTATATAATACAATCTATCAGCAGTCCCGCCGCAACGGCTGCCGCATACGTGCAGCCGATAATCTGCCAAGCGGATTTTTTGCACGGCGCTTCGCGCAGCAGCAAAATAAAACCAAAGCCCGCACCGGCGGAAAGTCCGGCAATCACACTGCCAAAGCTGATGGTACCTGCGGTAAACAGCTGCACGAGCAGCACCGACACGGCACAGCCCGGAATCAATCCGATCAGCGCACACAGCACCGGCTGCAGGCGAGAGCCTTGCAGCAAAATCGCCGCCAGCGAATCTGCACCGAGCAGATAAATAATCGTGTTGAGAATCAACATCGTGATGACGAGAAAAACTGTGGTATTTGCCGTGCGAATGAGCGCCGAGCGCCACAGCGATTGGTCGCCGCAGCAGGAACAGCTCGCATTGACCTCATTCATGTCCAGCTCATCGTCCTCCGGCCAGTCGTCAATGTTCCAGTGCTTGCGGAACCAGAATAGATAAAACAGATAACCGGCGACAATCGCAATGCCGATTTTTACGGCAATGAGCAGCACAATTTCTTTCCAGCTGCAGCCGCCCGCGAATAAAACCGGAATTGCCTCATCGGATGTGGACAAATACACGGCAATCAGCGTGGCAGGCGCCAGAAATCCGCGGCAATACAGCACCGAGCAACCCATTGAAAAGCCGCACTGCGGAATCGCGCCCAGAACGCCGCCCAGCGCCGGGCCGGACGCGCGCGAGTAGACGCGCAGCATATTCTCATTGAACTTGCCGCTGCGCTCGAGCAGCTCCATCAGCAGATAGGCGATGAACAAAACGGGCAGACTGAACGCGCCGTCCTTGAGCGCGTCCAGCACGCAATCGAGTATCAAATCCCACATACCTTATTATATCCTCCCGGAAATGCAATGAGTTTATTATACAGGCGCGGCGCGTTCTGTCAAGCCCTTCGTGAAAAAAAATAATTCAATAAGGGCAAAAACCGTCGAATTGTGCATTTTCATCGGTCAAAAAACGCGCTATGATAGCCCTGTCAGCCGCCCTGCCGCGCGCGCCGCCTGTATTCCGAAGGAGACACGCCCTCCCGCGCGCGAAAGGCGCGGCTGAAGTGATAGGGGCTTTCAAAGCCCGCGCTCTCGCCCACGTCGCTCACCGGCGCGTCGGTATTTTCCAGCAGGGCGCGCGCCCGCCGCAGACGCGCCTCGATGAGATACTGGCGGGGCGGCAGGCCGTACACCTCGCGGAACAGCCGCCGAAAATACGTCTCGCTCATGCCGCATTCCGCCGCCAGACGCGCGACCGTCCAGTCCCGCGCAAGATCGTTCTCCAGCCGCGAAACGCAATCGCGCATCACGCAGGCATACCTTTGGGGCAGATAGCGCGCGCTCAGCTCCTCATCGATTCCGGCCAGCGCCTCGTAGAGCCGCGCGTTCAGGTGCGCCGCGTAGGCCACGGGGCGGCACGTCCACAGCCGCGCCATATCGGCAAAGCGCTTCTCCCAGTCGGCCGGGCGGCGCGGCGCGATCATAAACGGCGCAACCGGCGCGGCGGGCGCAATGTGGAAATTGACGCACACGCAGTCGCCTTCCTCATAGGAGATCACGTCGTAATCGCAGCCCTCGCTCAGATAGAGCAGCGTGCCCGGCAGCGTGTCGATCGGCGCATGGCCCTTGACAGCATAGCGCACGCGCCCGCCGAGCCGCAGCACCAGCCCGTGATACGCGCGATTTTTGAAGCGCTTGGCCGGATGGCCGTCGATCATAAGCGGCTTGGGATCGAGCGCGCCGATCACATGCACCACCGCGTCAACGCCCGTCACCGTCCAGCCGGACACGCTGATATTATTCATCGTTTTCGCCTCCCCTATGCCGATGTCCTCGCCCATTATACCTCGCGGCGCACATAATCGCAAGCAGATTTTGTGCCGGAAATGTCAAGTCGCCGCGTTTGGTCATTGCATTGCGCGGCCAAGGCGCGTATCATCGGATCATCGCAGAAAATACGATAAACGGGAGTGATCCGCTTCATGCTGTTGAATAGAGACTGGCCCGAAAATCGAGCCTACATCGAGAAAAAATACGACAAGCGCGCCTTCGATCCGGCCACGGGGCTGGACAACGCCGCCATCCGTGCCGGTTTGGACAAGCTCTTTGCGGAAAACCCGCATATGAGCCACGCGCTGCTCAAGGCGCAGGGCTTCGGCTATGTACTGGACAACGCCCGCGTTGATATAAACGAGCACGACTGGTTCGCCGGCCTTGCCGAATGGAACGAAAAGAGCATGGATCGCGCGTTCTGCGCGCGCTGGTTCGACGAGGTAAAGGCTCAGTGCGCGCCCGGCATCAACGAAATGAACGACCTGCACAACCGCGCCAAGACGCACATGGTCTATCTGGATTACTGCCACAGCGTGCCCGACTGGGACAGCGTGCTGTCTCTGGGCTTTGCCGGACTGCGCCGCCGCGCTGCCGAAGTCCGCGCCGAGCGCGAATCGAAAGGCCCCCTCACGCCGCGGCAGAGAGACTATTTCGACGCGATCGACATGGAATACGCCGCCATAGACCGCTTCCTCGCCCGCCTGCGCGATCTGGCGTACGCGCAGGGAAACGACAAATGCCGCAAAATCGGCGACTGTCTCGAATCCATCCGCGCCGGCGCGCCGCAGACGATGTACGAGGCGATGCAGACCATCTGGCTGTATTTTCTCATCTCCGAATATGTGGACTGCCTGCAGGTGCGCTCCTTCGGCAATCTGGACGTCGCGCTCGAGCCGTACTACCGGCGCGATCTGGACGCGGGCCGTCTGACGCGCGAGGGCGCGGCCGATCTGCTCGCCGCCTTCCTCATGCAGGCCAGCGCCATGCGCTATTACTGGGGACATCCGTTCTACATGGGCGGCACGGCGGCGGACGGCAGCAGCCTGATCAATGACCTGAGCTTTCTCATACTGGACGTGTACGACGAGCTGGGCATTTACGATCCGAAGATCCAGATCAAGCTCGACCGCAACACGCCGGAAAAATTCGTCAAGCGCGTGCTGGAGATGATCCGCGGCGGCCATTCGAGCTTCAATTTCGTCTGCGAAAGGGGTATGACGCGCGCCATGCTGCGCGAGGGCTATACGCCGGAGGAAGCGCGCCGCGCGGTCGTCAAGGGCTGCTATGAGTACACCGCGCGCGGCGACGGCGTGGACGCGGCGAACGTTCACGTCAATCTGCCCAAGGCGGTCGAGCTGGCGCTGCACGACGGCTGGGATCAGTATAACGGCTTCCAGTCCGGCCCGCACACCGGCCGCGCCGAGGACATGAGCACGTTCGAGCAGTTCTACGAGGCGTTTTTCACGCAGGCGCAGGCGATCTACGAGCGCGGCTTCGCCATCGTCGCCGCCTATGAGAGCCGCGTGGGCGAGATCAACCCCACGCCCATGTTCTCCGCAACCATTCAGAGCAGTCTGGACAAAGCGTTCGACGCGTATGCCGGCGGACTCAAATACCGCGAATCGCACATACTGCTCTGCTGCCCCGGCACGGCGGCCGATTCGCTGGCCATGATCAAAAAGCATGTCTACGACGGCGGCGAAATGACGCTCGCCCAGCTGCGCGACATCCTCGACCGCAACTGGGAGGGCGAGGAAAAGCTGCGCCGCAGG
>SFOF01000025.1 GCA_004552515.1 Clostridiales bacterium | reverse complement strand
ATCAGGCGACCATTGCGTCCGAAATCGAGGAGGAATGCGCCCGCGCCGCCGCGCTGGGCATGAAGACCGTCATCGTGGACGACGGCTGGCAGACCGAAGACGGTCAGCGCGGCTACGCCTACTGCGGCGACTGGGAGGTGGCGGCGCGTAAGATTCCCGATATGCGCGCACACGTCGCCGCCGTTCACGCGCTGGGCATGAAGTATATGCTCTGGTACAGCGTGCCGTGCGTCGGCTACAAGTCGAAGCACTGGAACGACTTCAAGGACAAGCTCCTCAACCGCATCGACCGGCTGGAGACCGGCGTGCTCGACCCGCGCTATCCCGACGTGCGCGAGTATCTCATCAACACCTATGTGAAGGCGCTGCGCGAGTGGGATCTGGACGGCTTCAAGCTCGACTTTATCGATTCGTTCAACCCCGGCGAAAACCCCCTGCCGCCGCTCACGCCCGAAATGGACTATGCGCTGGTCGAGGACGCGGTGGAGCGCCTGATGACCGACGTGATGAAAGCGCTCAAGGCCATCAAGCCGAACATCCTCATCGAGTTCCGGCAGAGCTACATCGGCCCGGTGATGCGCACATTCGGCAATATGTTCCGCGTGGGCGACTGCCCGGACGATCCGATCTCCAACCGCATCGGCTCGATCGACCTGCGCCTGCTCTCCGGCGGCACCGCCGTCCATTCCGATATGCTGATGTGGCATAAAGACGACACGCCCGAGGCCGCGGCGCTGCAAATCCTGAGCGTGATCTTCGCCGTGCCGCAGATCAGCGTCAAGCTGGAGGACGTGACCGACGAGCACCGCGCGCTGCTCACGTTCTGGCTGGACTTCATGCGCACGCACCGCGACATTCTGCTGGACGCGCCGCTTGAGGTAGACGCGCCGCACAACCTCTATCCGCTCGTGAAGGCCGAAAAGGACGGAAAAGCCGTGATCGCGCTCTATGACGGCGGCCGGATCGTCGATCTGCCCCACGCGCGCGATATATGGCTGCTCAACGCCACGCCCGATACGCGCGTCGCGCTGGCGAACGGACAGGGCCGGCGCTTCCGCGTGGAGACGATCGACTGCCTGGGCCGCGCCATCGACGCGCGCGATGTGACCGCGGGCGAGCTGGCGCTGATCAAGGTGCCGGTGAGCGGCGGCGCGCATCTGACGGAAATCTGACATTGAACGCGCGGCGTGCGTTTCAGTGAAAAATGACGGCACGCTCCGCACCGCAACGACACCGAGGTGCTTTTTATGGCTGATTCCTTCATCCTTTCCTGCGAATCGACGGTTGATCTGCCGTATTCGTATGTTTCCGGGCGCAATATTCCCGTGCTGTTCTACAGCTATCTGGCGAACGGACAGGAGTATATCGACGACATGGGGCGCGACCCCGAGGCTCTGCCGCACTTTTACGAGATGCTGAAGGCCGGCACGCTGCCCTCGACCTCGCAGCTCAACACATTCCAGTACACCGAGTTTTTCGAGGAACTGCTGAAAAAGGGCGATCTTTTGCACATTGCCTTCGGCTCCGGCATGACCGGCTCGGTCAAAAACGCTCTGGAGGCCGCCGAGGCCCTGCGCGAAAAATACCCCGAGCGCCGGCTGATCGTGGTCGATTCGCTGTGCTCCTCCTCCGGCTACGGCCTGCTGGTGGACATGGCCGCCGATATGCGCGACCGCGGCGATTCCATGGAGGCCATCGCCGCGTGGGTCGAACAGAACCGCAATAAAGTGCATCATCAGTTCTTCTCGACCGACCTCAAATACTTCAAGCGCAGCGGGCGTGTATCCGGCGCGGCGGCCACCGTGGGCGCAATATTGAACATCTGCCCGATCATGCGGCTGGACGACAAGGGGCGCATCATCGCCTACGACAAGGTGCGCGGCAAGAAAAACGC
Organism: Clostridiales bacterium; assembly: GCA_004552515.1. Classification (GTDB taxonomy): domain Bacteria; phylum Bacillota; class Clostridia; order Christensenellales; family Aristaeellaceae; genus Firm-10. The sequence continues at coordinate 14,873 of SFOF01000025.1, read as the reverse complement.
CATCCGCGAGACGCTGCGCACCATGGAAGCGCACGTTCAGGACGGCGTGAACTACGCGGGCAAGTGCTTCGTCTGCCATTCGAACTGCCCAGTCGAGGCCGAAGAGACGAAAGCCGCCGTGCAGGCGCGCTTCCCGCATATTTCGGGCGAGATTCGCGTCTGCGACATCGGCACGATCATCGCCTCTCACTGCGGGCCGGGCACCGTCGCCGTGTTCTTCATGGGCGACGAGCGCCAGCCGGACAGAAAGGGCTGAAATCGCAGGAAAGTGCATGAAGAAGGGACGCTCCCCAGCATTGGAGAGCGTCCCTTTTGTCATGTATGTTTTTCTGCGCAAGTGTGCCGGGAAGGCTCTTTCACGCGATCGGAAGGAGCCTCATACCGTCTGCCGCCCATGAAAAGGGCAGATTTTCATAAAGCCAATCCAGCCGCCGCGCCCGCCCGCTTCGGAAGAGTCCATTCAGAAGCACACAAACATCGCCGCGCTCTGGGCGAACGCGCAAACAGCCACCCAAGGATACGCGACTTACACAGCGCCGCCATGACGATGAAAATCCGAGAAAGCCGAAGCGAACGCGCGCCCGAACCACGGTGCGTACATACTCTTCCGCGCCTGCCCACGAACGGCCTTTTCAACGAACCGCGGCCTGAATTGTCAACGCGCTGCCAGGGCTGAACGGAAAACGCCCGCCGCGATCACCCGCGCAGATAGCCCTTTTCGATGAAATACGGCCTGAAGCGCTCCTTCTGCGGGCCGATGCCCTCGTCCGAATTGACAAAAGCGCTAAACTCGGCTTCGTTTAGCCACTTCCAGCCCTCCGTTTCGCCGTCCTGAAGGACAATCCCATCCTTGTCACAGTCGGTCGTACAGAGATAGTCATAGCAGATGCAGTGTCCGCTGTCAAAAACATGGCGCACGATGAGCGTGAACGTCCCCCGCGCGATGCCGGTTTCCTCGCGCAGCTCGCGCTTTATGCAGTCGATGGGCGCTTCGCCCTTCAGCGCCGAGCCGCCCGCCGTGGCTTCATAAAAGCCCGGATAGCCCTTTTTCGACCGCGCTCGCTTCATCAGCAGATAATCGCCGTCCGCGTGCCGCACCAGCACCTCGCACACCAGATGATACAGTCCGTCCGGGATCGGTTCACCGCGCACCAGCTCGCCGCCCGTGCGCTTTTCGTCGCGATCATACGCGTCCCACAGCTCCATATAAACGCCCTCCATCGCTATTTTTCTTCTATTGTAAGCCGCGTTTCCCCGTTCGTCAAGCAAAAACGCCCCCGAAACGCGTTCATTTTCGGCGTTTCGGAGGCGATATGCGTTACTTTGCGCCCAGATAGGCGTCCTGCACGCGCTTGTCGGCGAGCAGATCGGCGCTCGGGCCACTCATGGTGATGCGTCCCGTCTCCATGACGTAGGCGCGATGGGAGCAGCGCAGCGCGGCGTTGGCATTCTGCTCGATCAGGAGGATGGTCATGCCGGTTTCGTTGAGCGTGCGGATGATCGAGAAGATTTCCTTCACGACGATCGGCGCCAGGCCCAGCGACGGCTCGTCCATCATCAGGATGCGCGGCTGCGTCATGATGGCGCGGCCGACGGCCAGCATCTGCTGCTCGCCGCCCGAGAGCGTGCCGGCCAGCTGCCATTCGCGCTCGTGGAGCCGCGGGAAGAGCGTGTAGATATGCTCGATATCCTCGTTGATGCTCTCCCTGTCCTTGCGCAGATACGCGCCGATGAGCAGGTTTTCCTTGACGGTCAGATTGTCGAACACATGCCGTCCCTCGGGCACCATGGCGATGCCCTCCGAGACGATCTTCTGCGGATTCATGCTGGTGATGTCGCGCCCGTCATAGACGATGCGGCCGGCCTTTGCCTTCACCAGGCCGGAGATCGTGCGCAGCGTCGTGGACTTGCCCGCGCCGTTCGCGCCGATCAGCGTGACGATTTCGCCCTCTTCCACATCGAAGGAGATGCCGGCCAGCGCGTCGATGCCGCCGTAGCTCACCTGAAGGTTGGTTATTTTCAAGAGGCTCATTCGTCGTCCACCCCCAGATAGGCCGCGATGACGGCCGGATTGTCGCGCACCTCGGCAGGCGTGCCCTGAGCGATCTGCTTGCCGAAATCGATGACGTAGATGCGGTCGGACACGTCCATGACCAGATTCATGTGATGCTCGATCATGAACACGGTCAGATTGAAGCGCTCCTTGATGTCCTTGATGAACGCGCCCAGCTCGTCCGTCTCCTGCGGGTTCATGCCGGCGGCCGGCTCGTCGAGCAGCAGCAGCTTGGGCTCTGTGGCCAGCGCGCGGGCGATCTCGAGGCGGCGCTGCTTGCCATAGGGCAGAGAGGTCGCCTTTTCGTCCGCCACGTCGTCCAGACCGACGATCTTGAGCAGCTCCATGGCCTTTTCGCGCATGGCGCGCTCTTCCTTATGGTTCAGGCGGAAGGTGGCCGTGAACACGTTGCTCTTCTTGCGCAGATGCGTGGCGATCAGCACGTTTTCGAACGCCGTCTGCGATTTGAACAGGCGGATGTTCTGGAATGTGCGGGCGATGCCGCGCTTTGTGATCTTGTCGGGCGTAAGGTGGACGTGCTTGCCGGCGTACATCGTCCCATTCTGTCCGGCATAGGCGCGCTTCATGCGGCCCGAGGGATGATTGACCGCGATGAGTTGATCATCGAAATACACCGCGCCGTTGGTCGGCTCGTACACGCCGGTGATGCAGTTGAACGCGGTCGTCTTGCCCGCGCCATTGGGGCCGATCAGCGCGACGATCTCGCCCTCGTGAACGTCCATGCTCAGATTGTCTATGGCCACGACGCCGCCGAACTGCATCGTGACATTTTCAACGCGCAATACAGTCTTGCCCGCGCTCATGCCTTCACCCCCTTATTCGCCCTGCGGGGTGCGCACCTGAGCTCCCACAGCTCGCGATCGCCCATCAGACCGCGCCGGAAGAACAGCACGACCACCATGATGACCACCGAGAACACCACCATGCGGAAGCCCGAGCCCAGCAGCGGAATCTGGAAATCGCCGATGAACGTGGTGTTGTCCAGAAAGCGCAGCCACCACTCGCTGCACGCGATGAACAGAAACGACGCGATCACGCTGCCCGACACGCTGCCCATGCCGCCGATGACCACGATCAGCAGGATCTCATAGGTCATCGAGGACTTGAAGGCGTTGGCCTGAAGCGAGCCCTGATACATCGCCAGCAGCGCACCGCCCACGCCCGCAAAGAACGAGGATATGACGAACGCCATCTGCTTGTGATGGAACAGATTGACACCCATGGCCTCGGCGGCGATTTCGTCGTCGCGGATGGCCTTGAACGCGCGGCCGTAGGTCGAATTGATCAGCAGCAGTATCAGCGCGATGCACACGCCCGCCACGATGAACGGAAACAGCACCGACATATCCTTGGGCATGATGCTGTTGAACGTCGGATAGGTCTTGAGCAGGTTGGAGCCGTTGGTCACCGGCCCGAGCGAATCCCACTGCACGATAGCGCGGATGATCTCCGCAAAGCCCAGCGTGGCGATGGCCAGATAGTCGCTCTTGAGCCGCAGCACGGGGAAGCCGATCAGCGCCGCGAACAGCGCCGCCACGACGCCCGCCAGAATCAGCGCGACGACGAAATTCAGCTCGACGCCCACGCAGCCGCCGGCGTAATACTGATAGACGGCCACGCGCTTGGCCAGCGGAATGGTAAAAATCGCATAGGTATACGCGCCCACCAGCATGAAGCCCGCCTGCCCCAGCGAGAACAGGCCGGTAAAGCCGTTGAGCAGATTCATGGACACGGCGATGAGCGCATAGACCGCGCCCTTCTTGAGCACTGTCACCAGCATGGAGCTGGAGCCGTTCGTCTTTTCCGCCAGCCAGGCCAGGACGAAGATCAGCGCCACGACGAGCGCCGAAACGATGGGCTTTGCCACGGATTGCTTTTTCATCGTCCTCACCTCACACTTTCTCGGAGAGCTTCTCGCCGAACAGGCCGTTGGGCTTGAACAGCAGGATCGCGATCAGCAGCGCGAATGTGAACGCGTCCGAAAACGCCGTATAGCCCGCGCCCTTGATCAGATTTTCGCAGATACCGATGATGAACGCGCCGATCACCGCGCCCGGGATCGAGCCGATGCCGCCGAAGACCGCCGCGACGAACGCCTTCAGGCCGGGCATTGCGCCCACAGTGGGCGTGACGGTGGAATAATTCGTGAAATACAGCATGGAGCCGACCGCGGCCAGCGCCGAGCCGATGATGAACGTCATCGAAATGACCGAATTGATCTTTATGCCCATCAGCTGAGACGTTTCAAAATCGCGCGAGACGGCGCGCATCGCCATGCCGATCTTCGTGCGCTTGATCAGCATGACCAGCCCGATCACCAGCGCCACGGTCAAAACCGGCGTGACCAGCGTGACCACCTTGGTGGACGCCGCGCCCAGACTCACCGTATCCGACAGCCACGGCAGCACGGGATACTGCTTGGCCAGGCCGCCGGTCACATACCACATGAGATTCTGCAGCAGATACGACGCGCCGATGGCCGAAATCATGATCGACATGCGCGGAGCGCTGCGCAGCGGCTTGTAGGCGACGCGCTCCACTGTGAAGCCCAACGCCACAGTCAGTATGATCACCAGAGGAACCGATACGGCCAACGGCATCGCCGCGACCAGATACACCATGAAGAAGCCCGCCGCGGTGAATATGTCGCCATGGGCAAAGTTGATCAGGCGCAGTATGCCGTAAACCATCGTATAGCCGACGGCGATCAGCGCATACTGCCCGCCGACCGACACGCCTGCGAGCAGATAGGGCAGGATTTTGTCAAACATTCTTGCTCCCTCCGTGCAATCATTTGTGCGCCGTCCATAAAAGGCAGGCGAACCCGCACGCTTTCTGGCGCGGGTTCGCCCGGCGCGGCATCGCGCTTGATGACGGTTACTTTTCCAGCTCGGCGACGGACTGAGTCTTTTCGAACACGAACGCGCCCGCGTCGCCGTCGGCCTTCTTGATGTAGGCCATGTCCTTCTTGGCGTCGCCGTTCTCGTCGAAGGCGATGGAGCCGGTGATGCCGTTGTAGGTCACAGAGGGCAGCGCGGCGGCGATGTCGGCGGGATCGACCGAGCCGGCGGCCTCAAGCGCGGCCAGCGCCACATTGTACGCGTCATAGCCCAGCACGGACACGGCCGCGACGATGTCGTTGCCGCCGTTGTTGGTCAGCTTGTCGCTGTTCTCGTTGAGCCACGCCTTGAAGCCGGAGACGAACTCGACCGCGGCGGCGTTGCTCTCATCCTCGGCGAAGAACGTGGAGACGTACACATCGATGTTCTTGCCCTTGGCCGCGTCCAGGATAACGGAGTTCTCCCAGGTGTCGCCGGCCATCAGCGGGAAGGAAATGTTCTGCGCGGCGGCCTGATCGATGATCAGGGAGGCGTAGGTGGTGGCGCTGGGCGCGAAGATAACGTCGCAGCCCGCCTTGACGGCGTTGTTCAGATAAGCGCTGAAATCGCTCGTGCCCTCGGGGAAGGTCTCGGAGACGACCTCGCCGCCCAGCTTCTGGAACGCGTCGGTGAAATAATAGCCCAAGCCGTTGCCGTAATCCTCGCCCAGCATGGTCAGGACGTACGCCTTCTTGCAGCCCTTTTCAGCGGCGAAGTTGGCCATGACGCTGCCCTGGAAGGGATCCAGGAAGCAGATGCGCCAGTAGTAATCGCACAGCAGCGTGACGTTCGGGTTGGTGCAGGAAATGCCGATCGCGGGGATGCCCGCCGCCGCGAACACGTCGCCGCCGGCCATCGACACGCCGGAGCCGTAGGAACCGAGCACGATGGACACGCCGTCGGAGACCAGAGACTGCGCGGCCGTAACGGCCTTGTCGCTCGCGGACTGGTTGTCGACGACGACCAGCTCGACATTGTAGGTCTTGCCGCCGATTTCGACGGTGGGTTTGAGTTTATTGGCATACTCGATGCCCAGCACTTCCTGACGGCCGCCGGCGCCGTTATCGCCGGAGGACGGCTCGAACACGCCGATCTTGACGGTATCCTCCGCCATGGCGACCGTGGTGAAGCTCAGAACCAGAACCAGAGCAACGACGAGTGCAAAAACCTTTTTCATAAATGACTTCCTCCTTACCTCTTGTTTCACTTTATTATACTATCACAGGCGCAAAATTGCAAGTGTCTGAGTAAAAAATTACATAAAATCAAGAGAACATCGGCTTTTTCGCGGAAATAGGGCGCGAATTGTGCTTCAAAATTCATTTCACATTTCCGCCGCAAGTTATATCGGCGTATATTCATTCATTTCGGGCGCATTTGTGAAGGCGCGCCCTTCTTTTTGAATGAAGGATGCCGATGAGTGTCCTGCAAATCAGCATTTCTTCCCTTTGCGGAACGCTGACGGCGACGCGGCTTGCGTACAAAAAACGCCCAGACCGCCGAATATCAGCGGAAAGGGCGCGGAAAAATGTGCGTTTGCAGGGAGTTTCTTCCTAATATATAGAACTGTGCGGCTGAATCCGCAAGCGGCATTATGGCATCCCGCTCCGGCGCGGCGGAATTAAAGAAGCGCCCCTCCCGCCTGAAAATCAGCGGAGAAGGGGCGCGGAAAACGATGCTTTGTAAGGAGTTTCTTCCTATTATATAGGCGCGTTATGAGCCGCCGAAGAGCGCGTTCCATGTCGCCTGCCCGCACAGGCCGTCGGCTTGCAGGCCGTTATCCTGCTGGAAGGCGCGCACGGCCTTTTCGGTGTCCTTGCCATAATAGCCGTTGTAGTTTTCGTCGAGGTAGCCCAGCTCGCTCAGGCGCTTTTGCACGAGCAGCACATCGTGCAGATAATCCTCGCGGCGAAGGATCTGAGGAAAGCGCGTATAGGACGCGAGCGCGGGAACCTGACTGTGGTCGCTCAGCGGCGCGGTTTCATTGGCGGGCAGGCCGTACAGCTCGTTGAGCGTCACGAACGTATAGCCCTCCCTGCTCAGACGCGGCACCAGCTCCTTGAGCTGCTGGAGATCCTCGTCGGTGGTGTGATAGAGTATGATGTTGCCCGGCTGCGCGTGATTGTCGAGATAATTCGCGCTGACCTTCAGGCCGACCTGCGTCCAGTAGGCGATGCCGTAATAGCCGAGCTGACGCATATAGGCATGGGTACGCTGATCATAGCGATTGTCTCCCCCGCGCGGGCGCAAGAAGTGCATCTGATAATCCACGCCCAGCGCCTCGCTCACCGCGGCGTTCTGCCGCCAGATCTGCGCGGCCATCTCGTCGTCATCGACGTTATACAGCCCGCAGTGCGACCAGGTGTGGTTTTCGATCTCAAAGCCCTGTTCCCACGCGCTTTTGAGCACCTTTTTGCACATTTCGACGTTCTCGCCGATGGGGAAGATCGTCGCATGGCCGCCGTAGCTGGCGATCAAATCGACCATCTTGCGCAGATTGTCCGGCTGATTGCAATCGTCGATCGTAATGGCGTACACCTTTTCCTGCGTCACGCTGCCATCGCACACCGGCAAAAAGCCCTCGACCACCTCGGGCCGCACGGCGCTCGCCAGCTTTTCGGCGTTTTCCGGCGAGGGCGTGACCAGCGCGCTGCTGGCGATCTCGGCGGGCGCTTGGGTGGGCGCCTGCGTGGGGATCTCGGTCGGCAGGGCGGTGGGCGTGGCGGTTGGCTGCGGCGTGGGCGTGTCTGTGGGCTGAGCCGGTATGTCGGTGGGCGCGGCGGTGGGCGTGGCGGTCGGCTCGGGCGCTGCGGTCGCGCCGCTGCGGGTCGCGTCGGTCATGGATTTCTGCGCGCCCCACAGCCCCACAATGAACACGATACACACAACGATAACGATGGTAAAAAATTTCGACAGGAAGCTCCCCTGCCGCTTTTTTCTATAATGCTTATGACTCACGTTCAGGCCTCTTCTCCACTCTCAGTTCCGCAGAATATGACGAGAAGGTAACGCGTGTTGTTTCACTCTTTTCCAGAATTAACCGCGATTTATCGTCTGAAAAAGCGCCCCATCCTGATGTGGTCAGGCGGGGCGCAGGGCGATTTTTGAGGGAGTTTCTTCCTATTATATTGGCGCGGCGTGATCAGCCCTTGAGACTGCCGACGAACATGCCCTTGACGAAATACTTCTGCACGAAGGGATAGACGCAGAGGATCGGCGCCATGCCGATGAAGATCGCGGCCATTTGCAGGTTCTTGGCGTTGTACTTCTGATTGCGCAGCGCCTCCTGCGCCATTTCGTTGTCCAGCTCCTTGGCGTTGGTCAGATCGGCGACGGAATTGAGCAGGCGGCGCAGGATCAGCTGATAGGGGAATTTTTCGCTGCTCTTCAAATAGATCAGGTGGCTGAAATAGCCGTTCCAGTGGCCGACGGCGGCAAACAGCCCCATCGTGGCGAATATGGCGGTGGAAAGCGGCACGACGATCTGCAAATAGATGCGGAACTCGCTCGCGCCATCGATCATCGCGGCCTCGCGCAGCTCCATGGCGTTGCCCTTGAAGAACGTGCGGAAGAGGATGACGTTATACGCGCCCACGCAGCCGGGGATGACGATGACCCAGTAGGTATCCAGCAAATGCAGTTCCTTCATCAGCAGATAGGAGGGGATCATGCCGCCGCCGATGAACATGGTGATTGTCAGATACACAGTGAGGAACTTCTTGAACACGAAATCCTGCACGGAGAGCGCGTAGGCGATCATCGACGTGAACAGCAGTGTAAAGAACGTGCCGCCCACAGTGTAGAGCACGGTGTTTAAGTAGCTGCGCGGAATGCCCGGCTCCTTGAACACGATGGTGTACGCGTCGATGGTGAATTCTCGCGGCAGCAGGAAGAAGCCGCCCTTGTTGACCTCGTTGGCCGAGGAAAGCGATATGGAGAGCACATAGAGCATCGGATAGGCCATGATGAGGATGATCAGCACCATGAACACGATGTTGGCGGCGTCAAAAATCTGCTCGCCCAGCGGCTTTTTGATCTTATTCTTAGTTGCGCTTTTCATGATCGTGTTTCCTCCTCACCACAGGCTGTTTTCCGAGAACAGGCGGCTGCCGTAGTTGGCCAGCGTGATCAGCACCAGCGAGACGATGCTCATCAAAAGGCCGATGGCGGTGGTGTATTCGAACGCACCGCCCAGTATGCCCTCGCGGTAGACGTAGGTGCCGATGACGTCGCCGACCTCGTAGGTGGCCTCGTTATAGAGCAGCAGCGTCTTTTCGGTGCTGGCGCTCATGATGCCGGAGATCGAGAAGATGAGCTGTATGGAGATCGTCGGCATGAGCGCGGGCAGCGAGACGTTCCAGACGCGCTGGAAGCGATTCGCGCCGTCCACAACGGCGGCCTCCATGAGCTGCGGATCGACGTTCGTGAGCGCGGCCAGATAGATGATCGAGCTCCAGCCCAGCCCCTGCCAGATGCCCGAGCCGATGAACAGTGTGCGATACCAGCGCGGGGCAATAAGGAAGTAGATCGGCTCGCCGCCCATCCACTGAATCACGTCGTTCACGATGCCGTTCGAGGCGAAGAGCATCTTGATCATGCCCACCAGCACAACCACGGAGAGGAAATGCGGCAGATAGGAGATGGTCTGCACGACTTTTTTGAAACGGCGCGCGTGCAGCTGATCGAGCAGCACGGCGAATATGATCGGCAGCGGGAAGCCCCACAGCAGGCTGTACACGCCCAGCAGCAGATTGTTGCGCAGCAGCCGGAAGATATAGGGCGACTGGAAGAACTTTTCGAAATACTTCAGGCCGACCCATTGCACGTTCATATTGAACATACCCTTGAGCGGCTTGAACTTCTGAAAGGCAATCGATATGCCGTACATCGGTATGTAGCTGAATATCAGCACGATGATGAACGCCGGCAGCGCCATCAGCACCAGCGCCCGCTGATCCCATACCCTCTTCAAGAAATGCTTGCGATGCACCCGTCCCCTTGCGCCCATGGCCGTCTCCTCCGTATCATGTGTTTCTGCGGCGCACTGCCCCGCTTACACTTCTATTTTGCGGCAGGAAGGCTCAATTTTCAAGTATCAATCCTTAACATCGCCGTATCACTTTTTATCATTTGCCCGATTTTCGGCAAATTTTGACGCTTTCGCTGGGCAAAACGCTCGAATTGCGTCTCTATTGCCGCCCTGCATCGTAAAGGAACGCCCTTCCGCTCAAGCGCACGGGCGCGGCGTTGGATATTTTGACGGATGGAGAAACGCGCCGTTTTCCACACGCGAATGATCGACACGCGGAACAGAAGTCTTCCCGCGCCGCAGATAAGGTTGTCGCGAACCGCCCTCACGCGCAAGGCCGCTCCCATTGAAAACGCGGCAAAAAGCGGCGTTGGGGCGGCGCATGGCTGCTTAATGTAATTTTTACATTCCCTGTTCTTTTCAGCGCGGCGGCATTTGCGCTTCCTTAAAATGCGCTCTTCTCTGCGCGGGTTGTCAATCGCGATTTTCGTTGTCGATTGCGAAAACGGGGGTTGACAGGATTGTAAATTCATGCTAAAGTGCGTCTCGAAAAGCCATTTGGAAATCTATCGAGAGCAGCGTTCTCTGCTTTCGGTTGAAAATGAAAAGGAGGAACCCCCATGAAGAGACACCTGTCCCTGATCCTGGCGATGCTGCTGATCATCGCCGCCCTGCCCGCGATGAGCGTGGCCTCGGCTGACGATATTCCGACCGTCACCGTGCTCCAGCCCATCTACAACAACTACGATCCCTCCGACACGCCCATTCACAAGGAATTCCTGGCCAAGCTGAACGAGCATCTGGGCAGCCCGGTCAATCTGGACTTCACCTACTACGCCAGCGGCGAGGAATACACGCAGAAGCTGAACATGGCCATAAACGCCGCCGACCTGAACTGGGACATCGTCTATCTGACCGGCCTCTCCGGCAGTGACGGCACATATCAGGGCAGCGCCTCCCTGCGCAATGGCTACGGCAAGGACGGATATTTCGTCAACATCATGGATCACAAAGACATAATGCCCAATGTGATGCAGCGCATCGAGGAGTGCGGTACGCTGTTCAACTATATGTATGACGAGAACGGTGACCTGTACTACATTCCTACGTTCACCGAGAACCAGGGCGGCACGCTGGACGCGGCTCGTCGCGGTCCGGTCATCGACTGCACGGTATTCGACGAGAACAACATCCCCTATCCCACCGATTTGGACTCCCTCTATGAATCAGCCAAGAAGCTGAAAGAAATCTATCCCGACTCCGTTCCGATCGTCTCTATGGCCGGCGGCGCTCAGAACTGCGTCTCCCGTCTGGACGAAATGGCCTTCGCCACCCGCGGCAACGGCCAGCTGGGCTTTGACGGCACGCAGTATGTGGTTGAGGCCATCAGCGATGAATTCCGCAATATGCTGCGTTACGGCAACAAGCTGTACAAGGAAGGCCTGATCGCCCCCGACTACGCCGCGTGGGACAGCGATATGTTCAACGCTGCGACCAAAAATGGAAACTCCTTCATTTTCCTGCACATCTGGTATCCGAGCATCGATGAAAACGGCTATTCGAACAGCACATCCTTCGGTATCGAAGGCCATCAGTATGTCAACATCGCCTATGCCATGGCGATGAACGAGGGCGGCTGGTGGGAGATGCGCGGCTCCATGAAGGACATCGCCGCTCAGCCGAACGACTCTGTAGTCATCAACGCCAATGCCAAAGATGTTGATCTGTGCTGCAAGATCGTCGATTACCTCTACTCCGAGGAATGCCATAACCTGATGGCGCTGGGCATTCAGGGCGAGAGCTGGGATTACGATAAGGACGGCACCAAGGTGTTCATCGGCGATTACAAGAACGCCTCGGGTACCACTGCTGAAGAGAATCCGAAAATCGCGCTCGGCCTTCAGATGAACGGCTCCTGCGCCTCCGGCATACTGACCAACTTCAGCGTGGCCAACACCGGCGGTCTGGACGTCAAGACCCGCTTCCTGATGCCCGACGGCACCATCGAAGTGGCCAACCGTTACCTGTTTGGCCGCGATCACTGGACTTACGACAACATGGAACCCGAAAACTGCGTGGACATTTCGCTGCCTTCCATCACCGCTGATGAATATGCCGAGATTTCTGAAATCGGCGGCGTGCTGTGGACTTATGTCAACGAGAGCATGGCAAAGTTCTATCAGGGCGAGCTGGACGTGAACGACGACGAGGTTTGGAACAAGTACGTCGAGCAGTGCAAGACCTATGGCACAGAGCGCCTGTGCGAGATCTACAACAAGTACATCGAGGGCATCGATTTCTACCCCGGCAAGACAGCCAAATAATCTCCCGCCGCACACCGTGAGGAGAGCCGCGCGCTCTCCTCTTTTCTCATTTTTGATCGGACGCATTGCATTTTTCGGCAGATTATGATAATATGCTGTCAGACTTTACTCGAAAGGGAGCGGCCACCCATGAACAACACCAGCAAACAGCGCCAGATGCTGCGCGTGACATGGCTCAATCTGCTCGTGGGCTTCGTGCTGATGATCATATTCATCGCCAGCACGCTCACGCTCTCCGCCGGCCTGCGCGCCGAACGGGACAGCCAGACCGCGCGCACACTGGAGCACTTTTCCGAGAGCTTCCTGAACGAGACGGCGCATCTGCGCGACGCGATGGCACTCAACAAATCCAACGCCAATCTGGCCATGCTGGCCGCGGGGCAATACGGCGACTGGCAGGAAATGAGCGACTATGCCATGCGCACCATCGAGCTGCTGGACGTAACGCAGAAATCGCTCTCGAACGTCACGCGGCTGATATTCATCGCGCCGAACGTGGGGCGCGCGTTCAGCGGCGGGGGCGCGATCCTGCTGCCGTTGAGCCACAACGCACAATGGCTCAATGAGCTGCTTGCGCCCGGCGAGAGCGTGACCGACCTGACCGTGCTGAAAAACGGCTGGCATTCCTACCGCAATTTTGCGTTCTATGTGCAGGAGGGCTACAACGGCAGCGCGCTCATCGCTGTTGTAAAAACCGGTCAAATTGCGGAGCTGAACACATTCAACCGCATGAATCCCGATCAGCACATCGTCGTGCTGGACGCGGAGGGGAACTACTTTTCCTCCTCCTTCAACACGTCGCTCTATGCCGTCGAAATGGGCGACCGCTACGCCGCGATGCAGACCGGCGACAGCTACTCATTCCGGGATGTGGACTATGTGGTGACGCGGCTGGACAGCGGCGCGTTCTCCTTCCTGCTGCTGACCGACCGCCGCACGCCCGAGCGCTCCTATCAGAGCCTGAACACAGCGATCGCGGTGGTCGTCGCGGCGACGTTCATGCTGCTGCTGCTGACGCTGCTGAACACGTTCTATTTCCGGCGGATCAGCCAGATCGTCAGCCCGCGCGGCAACGCCAGCGGCGACATCGAGCGTCTGCGGCAGATCGTGCAGGAGCGCGCAGCCTATCATCGCGCCGAAATCGAGCGATTGATCGCCGCTGCCGCCACAAAAAGCGCCACAGAAAAGGATTACACCGCCATCAGCGCCACAATGGCCGAGGAATACGACCGGTATTTCGTCATATCGATCGGCGTGCAGAACGCCCGCGCCCCGCTGAGCGCCGATCTGTTTGCACAGCTATATCAGTTCCTGAGCGATCATTTCAACTGCTGCGGCGCGCAGACCGGCGAGGGCCGGATGACCTTCATCGCCGAGCGCGTTCCCGGCGCGGAGCAGCTGCCCGGCATACTGCTCGAGTTCTTCGAAAGCATGGGCGGCGACGGACGCGCGTGGGTGGGTCTGAGCACGAGCTATGCCGATCCGAAATTCCTGCGCCGCGCCTTCGAGCAGGCCGCGACGCGAATGATGGCACTGCCCCTATTGCCTGACAGGCGGCTGATCTGCTCCGACGCAGTGACGGCGGCGCGCAGCGAGCTTGTTGTAACTTCCGATCAAATTGACGATCTGATCGCCGCACTCTGGGAGGGCGACGAAGCGCAGGCGACGGCGCGCCTGAACGCGCTGCTCTACGACCGCCGGCCGCCTTGTACGCTCACAGGGATGCAGCGCCTGGGCGAGACGTTGATCGCGCGTCTGAGCGAACGCCTGCCGCAGCCGATGGAGGGCACGATCCCGGCGGCGTTTGCGCCGGAGGCGATCTATCATCCCGTGCGGCTGCTGGACGCGCTGTGCGACTATGCGCGCGCCATACGCGAGGCGTGCGAATCAGCGCCCGCCGACGTGCCGCCCGCCGCGCCGCCGAACGCGGTTGTGCAATGGATTGAAGCGCATTACGCGGAGGACATTTCGCTGGAATCGGTGGCGGATCAGTTCCACATCACGCCGGTGCATCTGTCGCGCTGGTTCAAGAAGGAGAACGACGTGAACTTCAGCACGTTCCTCGCCGCGCTGCGCATCGCCCATGCGCGCGAGCTGCTGGACGCGGATCCCTCGATCCGGAACGCCGATCTGGCCGCGCGCGTCGGCATGGCGAGCGTGCTCACCTTCACGCGCCAGTTCAAGTCCCAGACCGGCATGACCCCCGACCAATACCGCAAAGGCAGGGCCGGCTGAGCCGGCTTCCACTTGCTGCCGCGCAGTGATACACGACCTGCCTGACCAGCCGCAGTGCGGCTTCCACACCGCTTCGCGCGCTGCAACCCGACTCCGCGCCGCTTGGGGGCGGCTCGAGTCTGGACGTTTGAGCGTGTAGATAGCATCGCTATACAGCACGACCTGACCGGCCATAGATTAGAGCCGGTCAGGTCTTTCCGTGTACCTGAGTTTTGCAAGCGTGGGTGCGGTGATTGGGGCGCTGGCGCTTTCTGTAAGGCCGCGAGTCCGCACTAACATAACCCCGCCGCAGCGTGAAGAGAGTCCAGAGAGTCGAAGACTCTTTGGCGCAG
>SFOF01000221.1 GCA_004552515.1 Clostridiales bacterium | reverse complement strand
TTGTCGCTGTTCTCGTCGCCGTACTTCAGCTCCGTGTAGGCGCTGGGGTCGGGCGTGGCGGTCGGCTCGGGGGTCGCGGCGGGTTCAGCCGTGGGCGCGGCGCTGGGCGCGGGCTTGGCCGCGTCGGAGTAGAGCAGCTTCTGCGTCTCGACGGTGGCCACGCCGTCGTCCTTCAAGCCGTTCGCCTTCTGGAAGTCGATGACGGCCTGCTTGGTGATCGAGCGGAAATTGCCGCGGTGCTCGCCGCCGTAGTAGCCCAGCTCGGTCAGGCGGTTTTGCAGCTTCAGCACGCGGTCGTCGCTGTCGCCGTACTTCAGCTCGACATAGTCGGTGTAGGCGGCGGCGTTCTTCGAGAAGATGGTCTGCTGCAGCTCGGCGCTGGCCTTCTTGACGACGGTCAGGCCGTTGACGGCGCAGAAGCGGGCCAGGCCGTCGATGGTGCGCTGGCCGAAGGTGTCCTCAGCGGGGCCGATCAGGCAGCCCAGCTCGTTCAGGCGCTTGTTCAGCTCGGTGACGCGGATGCCGCTGTCGCCGGACTGGAGATCGATGTAGCTGGAGCACTTCGCGGCCTTGCTGCTCATCAGCTTCTTGAGCGTTTCAACGGTTGCGTCGCCGGTCGCGCGCAGGCCGTTCTCGCTCTGGAAGAGCACGACGGCCTTCTGCGTACGGCTGCCGAACTGGCCGTCCGCCTTATCGGCCAGATAGCCCAGATCGCGCAGACGGTTCTGCATCGCGGCAACGCGAACGCCGCTGCGGCCGCCGCGCACCAGCTCGACATACTCGACATACGCCGGCGCGTCGGCAGCGAACAGGCGCGCCTGCACATTCGATCCGGCCACGCCGTCCTGCGCCGCGCCGATCGCATCCTCAAAGTAGATCACGGCGCTGGCGGTCTTTTCGCCGTACACGCCGTCGGCCTTGCCGCAGTTATAGCCCAGCGCGTTCAGGCGCTCCTGCAGGGCGCGGACGCTGTCGCCGCGGCTGCCGGATTGCAGCGTGGAATAGGCGGCGGCGGTCGCCGTGGGGGCGGGGGTCGCGGTGGCAGCCGGCGTGGCGGTGGGCGCGGCTGTCAGCTCAATGCTCTCGAGCAGCGCCGTGTTCAGATCGGTCACGCCGTAGACCAGCAGCTTGTTCACGCACACCTGAAGGGCGGCATTGACCGCGGCGGTCGTCCAGGTCTTTTCGGCGGTCATGGTTTCGGGGTTGATCGCGGTCACGGTACCGGCCGCGTCGATCGCGAAGAGCAGGTTGTCGCCGGCGGTCAGGACGTTCTGAACAGGCGCGTTGAACATATAGGCGCTGCTCAGCAGACCGGCCGTCAGATCATAGACGCGCAGGATCGCGCTCGTCTCGTTGGTGCAGAGGAAGTAGACGCGGTTGTTCAGCGCGGTGACGGCGGAAACCGCGTCGCCGGTGACGAGCTGCCAGTCAACCTGGCCCTTCACGCGCAGCTCAAGGCCGCCCTCGGGCAGGATCTGCGTTTCGAACGCGCCGAAGTTCTGCCAGATCGCGCCGTCGGTCAGGCGGGAGGGGTGGAGAGAATTGGTTTCCGGCTCATACAGGCTGGTTTCATAGGTTCCGTCGGCCTTGGGCGCGGTGACGCACAGGCCGTCGATGCCCGCATAGAGCGTGCAGCCCAGCTCGGCGAGCTGCATCACGGGCGTGGTGGCCAGCGTGCTCAGGTCGAGCTTCATCAGCTGCTGCAAATCGGAGCCGCTGAGATAGTAGACGGCGTTGTGGTCGGCCACATAGACGGCCTCGCCGCCGCACGCGTCGATGGTGACGGCGTTCGCAGCGCCCTTTTCCGCGAGGGCGAGCCAGTAAGCGCTCTCGCCGGTGGGGTCGGTCAGGGCCAGCACGCCCTTGTCGGTCACGGCGACGATGCGCAGCGCCTTTTCAAGCGGCAGCAGCGTGTCGGTACCGTCGGCCTCGACGAGGTGCGCGGCGCCATTCGCGTCGATGTACGCGTCCGCGCCCGCGTAGGCGTTGACGGTGGTTTCGTCCGCCAGCGCGACGCCGGCGAACACGGGGCAGGCCATCAGAATGGCCAGCAGGACAGCAATGATTTTCTTCAAGAGACTCACCTCCAAAAATCTACTACTTAGACGGCGGCGCGCGGCGCGCTGTTCCTGTTTTTTGGAATATTTTTTTGCAATTTTTGTCGGGGATTTCTACCTAATTATATAGCTGTCTGCGAAAACGCGCCGCGGCAGAGGCGTATCGCCGCGCAGAACAGCCCTTTGCGCGCACTGTCCCCGTGCCGGTCTGTATCCGGCAGGCTGTAACCTTTCGCCGGCCCGCGATTCACGAGCCTGTAAAGCGGAAAAACGCCATGCCGCGACAGCGCGGACATACGCTTCGCAGAACAGCCCTCCGCGCCGCTCAAAAGCCGTTAATTAACGCGCAGCGCTTTCATTGCGCGCGGGGGCGTGGTATAATAAAAAACAAGCGCATAGGCTCTTCATGGACGACGGGCCGACGCGCCCATGCGATGCGAAGGATGGTGCTTTTCGTGGCGAAGAAAACGCTCTTCAGGACGACGATGGCCGTGACGCTGCTGATTTTCGTCAGCAAGGCGGGCGGCTTTCTGCGCGAGATTGTCATGACCGCCTATTACGGCGCGGGCGCGGAGATGGACGCGTACAACATGGCCTACAGCCTGTATTATGTGCCCGTGCTGCTGTTCAACTCCTGCATTACCTCGACGCTCGTGCCGGTCTACGCGCAGGTGCGCCGCAACGAGCCGGAGCGGCTGGAACGCTTCTCCAGCAATGTCATATCGCTGTTCGCTGTGTTTGCCATCGCTGCGAGCATCCTCATGTATCTGCTGGCCGCGCCGTTCGTTTCGCTGCTGGCGGGCGGCTTTACCGCCGAGGGGCAGGCGCTCACGGCGCGGCTGCTGCGCACCATGCTGCCCTCGCTGTGCTTCATCGTCACGTCGATCGTGCTTTCGTCGATCCTCAACGCGCGCGAAAACTATCTGGCCGCGCAGCTGACCGGCTTTCCGCTCACGTTTGCGCTTTTGATCGCCACGATCGGCTTTTCGGGCACGATGGGCGTGCGCGCGCTGGCGTGGGGCGTGTTCTTCTCGGGCATTTTGCAGGTGCTCGTGCTGCTGCCCGCCATGCGGAAAATCCACGGCTTCAGGCCGTCGTTCGACCTTGGCGATCCGCATTTCAGGCGGCTGATGCTGCTGGCCGGGCCGGCCGTGATGAACATGGCCGTCAACGAGCTGAACCACATGGTGGACAAAATGCTGGCCAGCTCGCTGCCGGCGGGCCACCTGACCTGCATGAACCTCGCCTTTAAGCTGATTACGTTCCTCACCGGCGTGGTGCTGGTGCCGCTGGAAACCATCATGTTCTCCAAAATGAGCATGAAAACCGCCGCGCACGACGAAAAGGGCCTCTCCCGCATGGTCATGCGCAGCATGGAGCTGGTCGCGCTGATCATCTTTCCGATCATCGCCGTGGGCGCGATCATGCCCGGCGACGTGATCCGGCTGGCCTACAAGCACGGCGTGTTCAGCGAGGAATCCGTGACCGCCGCCGGCATCGCGCTGCGCTTTTACATCCTCGGCGTGTTCAGCTATGGGATGCGCGACATCCTCACCCGCGCGTTCAACGCCTGTCAGGACACCCGCACGCCCATGCTCAACGCCGTGGGTACGGTGGTCGTCAATATCGTGCTCAACGTGCTGCTGGTGCGCGTGATGGGCGTGGGCGGTCTGGCGCTGGCCACGTCGATCTCCGCGACGGCGGGCGTGGTTTCGCTCATGCTGCTGCTGCGCCGCCGCCTGGGCCGTATGCGCGGCCGCCGCACGGTCGAGGAGCTG
>SFOF01000220.1 GCA_004552515.1 Clostridiales bacterium | reverse complement strand
CTGAGCGGCGATTACGCGCGGCATATCTATGACATTACGCGCGAGGTGTGCGACCGATATGCCGATCTGGACGGCCTGTTTTATGACATCGTGTTCCTCAACAAGGCCTGCTATTGCCCGAACTGCCTGGCCGGTATGCGGGCGGAGGGACTGAATCCGGAGAACGAGCGCGACGCGGAGGAATACTACCGCCGCTCGCATTTGCGCTTTATGGCCGAGTGCCAGCGCATACTGCGCGAAAAGCATCCCGAGGCTACGATATTCTTCAACGGCGGCGCAGAGATCTATCGTCCGGAATATCTGGTCGGCCAGTCGCATTTCGAGATGGAGGATCTGCCCACCACATGGGGCGGCTACAACAAAATGCCGCCGCGCGCCAGCTTCATGAGCCGCTATCCCAAGGAATATCTGGGCATGACCGGCAAATTCCACACCAGCTGGGGAGAGTTTGGCGGCTATAAGAACCCCGACGCGCTCAAATATGAGGTGCTCACCATGGCCATGTACGGCGCGAAATGCAGCGTGGGCGATCAGATGCCGCCCGACGGCAAAATGGACATGGAAACCTATCGCATCATCGGCCACGCCTACCGCGCGCTCGAGGCGATCGAGCCGTGGGCATATCCGGCCAGCTCGACGGCGACGCTGGGCGTGTATCTGTGCGGGCGCGAAGAGAGCGACGAGGGCCTGCACGATATGCTGCTCGAGAGCCATATCGACTTTGACGTGGTCATGCCCGGCGATGACCTCAGTCGCTTCAGGGCGCTGATTCTGCCCGACTGCGTTCGGCTGACGGCGGAGGAGGGCGCGCGTCTGGGCGCGTTCATCGCGCGGGGCGGCGCCGTGCTGTTCACGGGCACGAGCGCAGTGGAAAATGGGCGCTTCCTGATCAATCCGGGCGCTGAGTATGTCGGGGTGGCGCAGTACCGTCAGGATTACTTTATGGCGGGCGACGCGATTCGTCTGCCCTTCGGCAACGCGCCGTTTCTGTGCTACCGTGCGGGCGAGAGAACGCGCGTGACCGACGGAGAAGTGCTGGCCGAGGTGTACGAGCCGTGGTTCGACCGCACATGGGCGCGCTATTGCTCGCATCAGAACACGCCCTATCGCGACGAAAGCGCCTCTCATCCGGCGGCGGTGCGCAAGGGAAAGGTGATCTATATGGCGCATCCGCTGTGCGCGATGTATAAAAAGGACGGCGCACAGCTGTTCCGCGAGGCGCTCATCCGCGCGCTGTCCCTCATCTATGAGCCGACCTACCGCGTGAGTCTGCCCAGCCAGGGGCGCTCGCGCCTGACGTATCAGGAGGCGGAGGGACGCTATGTGTTCCACGCTGCCTATGCCAGCCCGATTCAGCGCGGCCGCGCCTCGGTGATCGAGGATATTGTGCCGATCTATCAGGTGCGCGTCGAAATCGACCTGCCGAAGGCCGCGACGCGCGTGCGGCTCGTGCCGGCGCGGGAGGAAATCCCCTTCGAGCAGAAGGACGGGCGGCTGACGTTCGTTATTCCGTGCGTGAACGGGCATCAGTCGGTCGAGATCGACGTGGAATAGAGAGGAGGAGAAGCTCCATGGCAAAACTGATCGGCCCGGCCATCAACATCGACGGCACGATTCGCCTTGAAGCGCCGCTTGACGAGCGCGAGCTGACGCGGCAGGCCATGATCGTGCGCGCGGGCGGCTTTGAGTGCGTCGATGTGTCGCTGGGCAATCTGCTCTACGACGACGATCTGACGTGGTTTAACGCCTTTCACGCGGCGCTGAAGAACGCCGGACTGCGCGCCGTGCAGTGCCACGCGCCGGTATGGGGGCAGATCGTTCGCACGGGCGGCGGCATCGACTATCGCCTTTCCGAACGCGATGCGGCGGCGCAGGCGCGCCTGTTCGACCGGCTGGGCAGGCTGGGCGTGCCGGTTGTGATCTTCCATCCGCACACGCTCTATCCGGAGAAATGGCCGGATGAGCTGCTCGAGGCGCATCATGAGCTGAACGCGTCGGTCTTTGCGGCGATGAGCGAGCCTGCGCGGGAAAACGGCGTGAAAATCGCCATTGAGACGATGGCCACGCTGGGCGATTATCGCGCCTATTGCGCCGATTTTGCCGAGCTGCGCGCGCTGATTGAGCGGCTGGATCCCGCGCTATTCGGCGTCTGCGTCGATACGGGCCATGTGTTCATCGAGGGGCATACGCCCGACGCGGCGGTGCGTGCCTTTGCCGATCGTCTGCTGGCCTTCCACATTCAGGATAACGACGGCAAGGTCGATCAGCACAATCTGCCGCCGTTCGGTGCGATCGACTGGAACGCCTTTGCCGACGCGGTGCGCGAGAGCGGCTTTCGCGGCTCGTTTACCTATGAGGTCATGGGCGGCAAGGTGCGCGCGCTGAGCGACGCGCTTCAGACGGCCTATTATACCTTCGCGCGCTGCTTCGCCGGCGAGCTGATGGCGCGCATTGAGCAATAGCAATATACAAAAAAACAATGGCCGGAAGCGCGTTCCGATGGACGGTATGCGCTTTCGGCCGTTTTGTTTTCTTTCAATATGGGGGGCGGAAACTGGCGCGGCGGCTGAAGCGGGAGAGCGGCGATTTCAGGCGCTTTTTGTCATTGGGCGATGCATTGAACGAGGCGGGGAGGCGGCTCGTATGCGGCGGCCAAAAGCTGAAAACGAGCGCAGCCCTTATGAAGGGCCGCGCTCATTCGTTTAAGCGATGGATTGATTAGAAGTCGATGCGCTCGTTGATATAATCGACCAGCTTGTCCAGCTCGACAACGTCCTGCTGCATGGTGTCGCGGTTGCGGACGGTGACGTTGCCGGTGGCTTCGGTGTCGAAATCGACGCAGATGCAGAACGGCGTGCCGATCTCGTCCTGGCGGCGATAGCGCTTGCCGATGGAGCCGGTTTCGTCGTAGTCCACCATGAAGTGCCTGGCCAGCATGGCGTAGACCTCGCGCGCCTTGTCGCCCAGCTTGTTCTTCTGCAGCGGCATGACGGCGGCCTTGAAGGGAGCCAGCGCCGGATGCAGGTGCAGCACGACGCGGCTGTCGCCGCCCTCAAGCTGCTCCTCGTCGTAGGCGTCGCACAGGAAGGACAGCACCAGACGATCCACGCCGACGGACGGCTCGACGCAGTAGGGGATGAACTTCTCGTTGGTCATGGGATCCATGTATTCCATGGCCTTGCCGGAATGCTCGCTGTGCTGCTTCAGGTCGTAATCGGTGCGGTCGGCCACGCCCCACAGTTCGCCCCAGCCGAACGGGAAGAGATATTCAAAGTCGGTCGTCGCCTTGGAATAGAAGGCCAGCTTGTCCTTCTCATGATCGCGCAGGCGCAGGTTCTCGGCCTTCATGCCCAGAGAGAGCAGCCAGTCGCGGCAGAAGGAGCGCCAGTACTCGAACCACTGCAGATCCTCGCCGGGCTTGCAGAAGAACTCCAGCTCCATCTGCTCGAACTCGCGCACGCGGAAGATGAAGTTGCCGGGCGTGATTTCGTTGCGGAAGGACTTGCCGATCTGGCAAATACCCGCCGGCAGCTTCTTGCGCGTGGTGCGCATGACGTTCAGGAAGTTGACGAAGATGCCCTGCGCCGTCTCGGGCCGCAGATAGATCTCGTTGGTGGAATCCTCGGTTACGCCCTGATGCGTCTTGAACATCAGGTTGAACTGACGGATGCCGGTGAAATCCTTCTTGCCGCAGACCGGGCAGACGATGTCGTGATCGGCGATATAGGCTTCCAGCTCGGCGTTCGACCAGCCGTCGCCGGTTTCCGCGCCCTTGGTGTAATCCTCAATCAGCTTGTCGGCGCGGAAGCGCGCCTTGCAGGCCTTGCAGTCCATCAGCGGATCGTTGAAGCCGCC
>SFOF01000024.1 GCA_004552515.1 Clostridiales bacterium | reverse complement strand
GGCCGCATACTATGCTATAATAACCGACGGGCGCTTTGAAAGCCCGCCCGATCGTTATGTTTTAAGCGCAAAAACAGCTCAGACGCTTTGATCTGCGGAGGGATAAACGAATCATGAAAAAGATCATTCTGACCGGCGGCGGTACGGCCGGCCATGTCACGCCCAATCTGGCGCTGATCCCGTCTCTTAAAGCCGAGGGCTGGGAAATCCACTACATCGGAACCGAAAACGGCATCGAGCGCCGCCTGATCGAGGCGGTCGGCGGCGTAACCTATCACGTCATCAAGAGCGGCAAGCTGCGCCGCTATTTCGACGTGCGCAATTTCACCGATCCCTTCCGCGTCGTCGCGGGGTCGTTCCAGTCGGCGGCGCTGGTTCGAAAGATTCACCCGAACATCGTCTTTTCCAAGGGCGGCTTCGTGTCCGTGCCCGTGGTGTACGGCGCGGCGGTCGCCGGCGTGCCGGTGCTGATCCATGAATCGGACATGACCCCCGGCCTGGCCAACCGCCTGTCCGCGCCCTTCGCCAAGGCGCTTTGCTGCACCTTCCCGGAGGCGGCGGCCGCGGCGGGCAAAAAGGGCCGCGTGACCGGAACGCCCCTGCGCGCCGAGCTGTTCACCGGCGACCGCGAAACCGGACGGCGGCTCTTCTCGCTGACCGACTCCCGCCCCGTGCTGATGGTGGTGGGCGGCTCCAGCGGCGCTCAGGCGATCAACCGCGCCGTGCGCGCCTCGCTCAATCAGCTCACAGAGTGCTTCGAGGTCGTCCATCTGTGCGGCAAGGGCAATCTGGACGCGGAATGCGAGGGCGCAAAGCGCTATCATCAGTACGAATATCTCGACGAGGATATGCGCCACGCCTACGCCTGCGCCGACGTGCTGATCTCCCGCGCCGGCTCCAACACGCTGTGCGAAATTCTGGCGCTCAAAAAGCCCGCGCTGCTGATCCCCTATCCCAAGGAGGCCAGCCGCGGCGACCAGATCCTCAATGCCCGCTCCTTCGAGCAGCGCGGTCTGGCGCACGTCCTCATGCAGGAGGATATGACGCCCGACACGCTGCTGACCGCCGTGGTCGATACCTACAAGGACCGCGGCCGCCTGATCGACGCCATGGAGCGCGAGAGCTCGTCTGACGGCGTGGCCAATGTGATGCACCTCATCCATCAGTACGCCCGCAAGGACTGATCACATCCGCGGGCGGCTGACCGACGAACCGTTTTCATTATAAAAAACAGGAGGAATAAGACCATGCTCACGCCCGAAATCGTCGCCAAAATGCTCGATCACTCCACGCTCCAGCCCTGGCTGACCGAGGCGGACATCCGCAGGGGCTGCGAGATCGCCCTGCGCTATAAGACCGCCACCGTCTGCGCCCGCCCCGGCGACATGAAGCTGGTGAGCCAGCTGCTGGAAGGCTCCGGCGTGCTGCCCTGCACCGTCATCGGCTTCCCGCACGGCGCGCACCTGACCAGCGTCAAAGTGTTCGAGGCCGAGCAAGCCGTCGCCGACGGCTGCAAGGAGCTGGATATGGTCATCAACATCGGCCGCATGAAGGGCGGCGATTACGACTATGTTGAAGGCGACATCCGCGCCGTGGCCGAGGCGGCCCATAAGGGCGGCGCGATCCTCAAGGTCATCATCGAAACCTGCTATCTCACCGACGAGGAAAAGACCATTGCCTGCCAGCTGAGCGAAAGAGCCGGCGCGGATTTCGTCAAGACCTCGACCGGCTACGGCACCCACGGCGCAACCCCCGAGGACGTGGCGCTGATGCGCGCCGCCGTTTCGGATAAAGTGAAGGTCAAGGCGGCGGGCGGTATGCGCACGCTGGACGCGATACTGGCCGTGCGCGCGGCGGGCGCCGATCGCTGCGGCGTAAGCGCGACCGAGGCCATCATGCAGGAGGCCGAAAAGCGCTATGCCGAGGGCACGCTCGGCGAGTAATCATCCCATCAGAGGCCCATTCCGGCTGCTCAAACAGGGCAGCTGGATTTTTTATGCGAAAAAGTTTTCATAAAGCGCGCCGCGGGGATGGAAAACGAACATGAACCATGATATAATGATGAGGAAACCGCGCGGCAGAGAACAATCGGCGCGACAAACAAGCGATCAAGAGCAAAAAGGATGGATAGACGATGATGAACAAACAGATTCGCGTGGGCACCTGCATCCCCGGCAATTCGTTTCTGGACTGGGTTCCGGGCATGATCGGCAGGGGCTTCGAGTGCTTCACGGTCAACTTCCACATGAGCTTCGGCGGCGTTGAGCTGAGTGATCTGGCTCCCAGGGTGCGCGCGCTGCTGGACGGCACGGGCATTGAAGTGTCCGCGCTGGGCTTTTACTGCAACGCGCTGCAAAATCCCGAGCACGAAAAGCTGCTGCACGGCTGCATCGACATGGCCGAGGCCTTCGGTACAAAGACCGTGAGCACGTTCGCCGGCGCGCTGGAGGGCGAATCGGTGGACGCCGCCATGCCGCGCTTTAAGGAAGTGTTCGGCGAGCTGGCGCGCCACGCCGAGGACAGGGGCGTGAAGCTGGCCATCGAAAACTGCCCGATGGGCGGCACCTGGCAGAAGGGCACCTGCAACATCGGCTACAGCCCCCGCGCATGGGACATGATGTTCAACGAAGTGCCCAGCGACGCGCTCGGCCTGGAGTGGGAGCCGGCGCATCAGATGTATCAGCTGATCGATCCCGTGGCCTGCCTGCGCCGCTATGTGAAAAAGATCGTCCACATCCACGGCAAGGACGCGACCATCAAGCACGACCTGATCGCCAGCGAGGGCCTGATGTGCGGCGAGAGCTTCGTCGAATCCCGCTTCCCCGGCTTCGGCGATACCGACTGGCGCAAGATCTTCGAGATCCTGCAAATGGCGGGTTACGAGGGCTGCGTGAGCATCGAGGGCTATCACGATCCGCTTTTCAGCAGGGACTGGGAGATGACCGGCCAGATGCACGCGCTAAACTATTTGAAGTGGTGCCGCGGCGGCAGCTTTACGCCCAATCCCTGGGATAAATAAGGAGGAAGCGCCATGCGTGTCGATGTGAACCGCGCGCGGCTCGAGGCCTTTTTAGCGGCCTGCGAGGACGCCGAGGCGCTGGGCGGCGGCGAGTATACCGTCGATCTGTACGATCTGGAAACGCCCGTGTCGATGGATATTCAGCTGGACGACAAGGGCGTGGACGTGCTGGCCGCGCTGGAAATGCTCTACGACGAGGAACAGGACGGCTGGTATCTGGGCGAAAAAATCAAGGATGAAAAGCGGCTGGCCGATCTGCTGAACGAGGCGCTGGCCGAATAGTGATTCCGTCCGGCCGGTTCATGAGCGCGAATCGGCCGGATTTTCATCAATGTTCCGCATCAAAACGGGGCATATGTCAACGCGCAGTTCATCTTCCCGATTGCCGGACGCGGCTTCTTCGGGAGCGGAACGCGCGCCAAACAAATGTGGAAAATCAAATGATAAGCAATACAAGGGCGGGTGAGGCGCATGGCGGGTCAAAGGAGCGGGCTGCTCCGCTGGATTGAAGCGCGTCCTCTGGCCGTCTTTGCGCTCTGCTTTGCCGCGGGTACGGCGATCGCGCACGCCGCGCCGTCCACGCTGTGGCTCGTCTGGGCGATTGCGGCGGCGGTCGTCGCGGCCCTGACGATCGTCTTTCGGCAGCGGGCGCTGGCCTTTTCGCTGGCGATGCTGCTGGGTGCGCTGTGGCTCGATCTGTTCCTGATAAAGCCGGATGTGACCGCCGCAGAAAACGTGCTGCTTGCGGGGCGCGTGGATTCCGCCGTCGCGCAGGGCGAAAAATCATGGCGCGTGCGACTGGATCACGTCACGATCGACGGTGAAAAGTGTCCGTCGAAGGTCATGCTGTACTTTTACGGCGAGCCGCCCGAGCTTAAATACGGCGCGCGGCTGAGCGTGCGGGCCAATACATGGCTTCCCGACGAAAACGCCGATTCGGGCGGATTCGACTATGCCGCGTGGCTGTGGCGGCAGCGCGTGGCGCTGGGCGCGTCGGCAAAAAGCAAATCGGAGATCTCGGTGGAGCCGCCGACGTCGTTTTCGCTGATCGGCTGGTCGCTTGAAAGCCGCGCGCGGCTGAACGCCGTGATCGAGCGCGTGTTTCCCGAGGACAGCGCGCCCTTTGCCGCCGCGCTGATCACCGGCGACAAATCGGCCATGCCCGAGGAGGAAAAGGAGAACTATCGCCGCGCGGGCGTGTCGCACCTTCTGGCGCTCTCCGGCCTTCATGTGGGCGCGCTGTTTCTCTGCCTGGAATTTCTGCTGCGGAAAATGCGCGTACACCGGCGCGTCGCGTTCGGCGTGTCGCTGGGACTGATGGCGGTCTATACGCTGGTGGTCGGCTGTCCGGCCTCCATCGTGCGCGCCGCCGTGATGTACGCCGCGGCGCGGATCGGCGCGTTTTCAGGCCGCCCGCGCGACGGACTGACCACGTTGAGCGCGGCGCTTTTGATATTGCTGATCGTCAATCCACTCTATATCGAGGATGTGGGCTTCCTGCTCTCGTTCACGTCGGTGGGCGGGCTGATCGTGCTCGCGCCCGGCTGGCTGAACGCGCCGCGCAAAAAGGACGCGGACAAGCCGATGCGCGCGCCCTCGAAGCTGAGGAGCGCGCTGAGCGCTGTGGGGCGGGGACTGATCGCGTCCACGGCGGCGCAGCTGGGCACGCTGCCGGTGGTGGCCTGTCAGTTCAATCAGCTGCCGGTGTGGTTTCTGCTGTTCAACGCCGTGCTGATTCCGGCGATGACGCTGATCTATCCCGCGCTGCTTTTTGCGACGCTGCTGGGCTGCGCGTGGCCGGCGGGCGGCGCGGCGCTGGGCAGTCTGCTGGCGTGGCCGGTGCGGCTGTTTAATCGCGTGACGGCGCTGGGCGCCATCCTGCCCATGGCGCAGGTCAACTGTCCCGACTGGCCGACTTGGCTGATCCTGCTCTATGCGGCTGCGGCTTTGCTGGCCGCCGCGCCTGTGACGCGGTTCTACCGGCTGCGGCGCGGTCTGGCCGTGGCGGCGATGGCGGGCCTGGCGGCGGTTGCGTGGCTGCTGCCAGCGCTTCCGTCGGGCGAGGACGTAACCATCACGTTCCTTGACGTGGGTCAGGGCGACGCGGCCGTGATTGTGACCGACAATCTCTGCTATCTGGCCGACGTGGGCGACGGCAATGCGGCGTCGCGCTGGCTGCTGGACGAGGGACTCACGCCGCAGGGCGTGTTCCTGACGCACGGCCACGCCGATCACGCGGGCGGGCTGAAGGCCATCGTGGACGCGTTCCCGCCCTCGACGCTGTACGTCTCCTGCCTGTGGGACGAGGAGACGCACGACGCTTCGGTGGACGAGGGCTGGCAAAAGGCGCTCGATGAAGGCTGGAACGTGCGCTATCTCGCCGCGGGCGACGAGGTGAAGCTGTCGCAGTCGGCGCTAGCGCGCGTCTGGAATCCGAGCGGCGACGCGGCGGCCGACATCAACGAAAACTGCATGGTGCTGAGCGTGCAGACGGGACTGTCGGCGGCGCTCATCACGGGAGATCTGCCCATGAGCTGCGAGCGGATCCCGCTGCCCGACTGCACGGTGCTCAAGGTGGCGCATCACGGCGCGGCCTCGTCCACGGGCGAAATCATGCTCGCGCAGACCACGCCCTCGGTGGCGGTGATCTCGGTCGGACGCAACAACTACGGACATCCCTCGCCGGACACGCTCGAGCGGCTGTCGGGCTGCGCCGTCTATCGCACGGACGAGCGCGGCGCGGTGACGGTCGTTATGAAGGCGAACGGCGAGACGGAGGTCAGAACGGCGCGATAGGCGCAAAATCAGCGATCAATTTCGCCTGCCGGCGCGGCGGGCGCGTTTCAAGGAGGAAGCATGACCAGCGATCAGCTCTTTCGATCGATCAAGGCGGGCGATATTCGTCCGGCCTATGTCTTTTACGGCCCGGAGGTCTATGTGCGCGACCGGGCCGTGGCGGCGCTGCGGCAGAAGCTGCTGCCCGAGGGACTGGAGCAGCTCAACGAGAATTTGTTTGACTCGGCGGCTTCGGCGGTCGATCTGATGGACGCGGCCGAGACGCTGCCGCTGATGGGCGAAAGGCGGCTGGTGATCGTCCGCAGCTGGGCGGCGCTGGGCGCGCGCGGCGATTCGGCGGAGATCGAGCGCTTCATCAAGTGGCTGGAGAACATCCCCGAGACGTGCTGCCTGGTGTTCGTAAACGCCGACGCGCCGGACACGCGCAAAAAGCTGACGCAGGCGCTTAAGAGCAAGGCCGAATGGGTGGAATTCGCGCTTTTGAGCGACGCGGATCTGCTCAGGTGGTGCGCCCGCGAGGTCAGGCCGCTGGGACACACCATCCGGCCCGAGGCGGTCGAGCAGCTGGTATTCATGACCGGCCGCGCGCTGACCGCAATCAGTCTGGAGCTGGACAAGGTGTGCGCCTATGCGGGCGATCGCGAGGAGATCACGCGCGAGGATGTGGAGGCGGTCGTCACGCCGGGCACGGAGTGTACGGTGTTCCAGATGATCGACTGCCTGATGAAGGGACAGAGCGGCCGCGCGCAGACGCTGCTCAAGAATATGCTGGAAAACGGCGAGACGCGCATCGGCACGCTGGCCATGCTGACGCGGCAGCTGAGGATGCTCACGCACATTCGCCTTTTGCGCGCGCAGGGGCAAACGCTGCCGGAAATCGAGCGCAAGCTGTCGCTCAATCACTATGCCGCGACCCGCGCCGCCGATCAGGCCGGCCGCTTCACGGCGGAGGGACTCGAGGCGGGCTATAAGGCGTGTGTGGATGCGGACTACGCCATCAAGAGCGGCCGCGTGCGGGACGTCGCCGCGCTGGATCGGCTGATGATTCAGCTTTCAGCCATGAAGTAGGGATATTGCTATGAAGAGGAAGAAAAGGAGTCTGCACGCCCGGCTCAGGGGGCTGGCGCGGCGCGGTGTAAAGGCGCTGTTCTGGGCGGCGCTGCTGCTGCTCGCCGTCCGCGCGAATATCAGCTTTTTTCGGGGCGCGTTTGAGCGGGCGCTGGAAAACGGCGTCGCGTTTTTGATCTGCGCGCCGATATACGCGCATTTTGAACGCGTGCCCGACGCGCTCTCGCGGCTGTGGAAGCGCGGCGACGTGATCGACAATCTGCTCTCCGATTACGCCGCGCATCCGACCGACTTTGAAAAGTATGTGGCGGGCGTATACCGGCGGCTGGGCTACCGCGCCAAAGTCACCCGCGCGACCGGCGACGGCGGCATAGACGTGCATCTCTGGCGCGACGGCGTTCACTATGCCGTCGAGGTCAAGCTGTACGCCCGCGGGCGGCGCGTGGGGCGCGAGTACATCCAGAAGCTCTGGGCGGCGCAGCTGGACGCAAAGGCCGACGCGGCGATCTTCGTGACCACCTGCGGCTATACCGCGCAGGCGATCGAGTTTGCCGAACGGCATGATATTATATTGGTGGACGGCGATTCGCTCAAGCGGATGATCAGCGCGGCGGGGCATAAGCGGCGCTTCGGGCGCGGGCGATAGGGCGAACGGCGCGCGCAGACGACCGAATCCGCGGGAGCGCTTCAGCACGAACCCGCAGGCGGCCATTCTCCGATAAGGCGCGCCCATCCCAACGAGAATCTGCGTCCGGCGTGTATCCCTTTTATGCTGGGAAACGCGCCGATGGGGGCATTGAACCCCATTCTTTATTTTGAATAGATAAAAAATCGCTGTTCTCCCGTTGCAGGCGTGATGAAGCGCCCCCATTTCACCGGCCCTGTTTGGACGCGCGCCATGCCGGTGTCAGAGCCGCAGCCGCTGCGCGAAAGACGGATAACAAATCAGGACATACCTTGAAGCTCCCGTTAAAGGCGGCAATTTCGCCGCCTTTTGTTGTCTTTACTGCGAAGAAGCAGGCGGCCTCTGTTCGCTTGCCCAGGCTGACGGAAAAACCGCCGCCCCCATACTCATGCACGCCGAAGAGAATACGTTTCGCCCGGCCACATTTTTCGCCCCCAAGGCAGAGTCTCCCGGAAAAGCACAGCCGGCAGCTTCAGTGTTTTTTTCGCCGTCGCTGCCGCGCTAAACCCCCCGCGTCTTCTCGCGTTAATCTGCCGAAAGTCCAGCGCGTTTCTCTCCCGGCTGCGAACGCGCTCCGGGAGACACGAAGTCCGCGTGTCATCGCCAAGGCCGCGCGAGGGACGCCCGCAGGGCAAGGCGCATTTACGCCGCATCCTTCATCCCGCCGCGAGGGTACTGAACCGCCGCTTCCTCGCCCTGCAC
Source organism: Clostridiales bacterium (assembly GCA_004552515.1). Taxonomy (GTDB): domain Bacteria; phylum Bacillota; class Clostridia; order Christensenellales; family Aristaeellaceae; genus Firm-10. Next base: position 22,997 of record SFOF01000024.1, on the reverse strand, counting down.
CGACGAAACAACGCGGTTCCGTCCATCGCAAACGCGCGCCGAGAAATATGCCGTCTGCATAACAGCGCGTCCCCGCCAAAGCCGCGCGGGATCCGGCGGCAAATCGACGCGCCGCAGCGGCTCTTCATGCCGGAACGGCCCGCGTTTGCCGCAAAGGAAGCACAAAAAAACGACCGTCTCTCGTCGAGATAGTCGCTTTTTTACGATATGCAATTCCAATCAGGCTTCAGCCTTGGCAAGACGCTTGGCCATGCGAGCCTTTTTACGATTGGCGGCGTTCTTGGAAATAACGCCCTTGGCCACAGCCTTATCGATAGCGCTGGCGGTCTGAGACAGCAGGGCGGCGTCGGCGGAACCGGCGGCCACGGCGCTCTCGTACTTCTTAACGGTGGTACGCATCGCGGACTTCACCATACGATTGCGCAGATGCTTCTTCTCGTTCACCTTAACGCGCTTAATGGCAGATTTAATATTCGGCAAGATCTTTCACCTCCACAGCCTTACAATCAACAACTGCTATTTTACCATGTTTATCAGCCGATTGCAAGAGAAAACTGTCCCTCATACGTTAATTTTTTTAAGCGTGCCCGCATGAAAGACCGGCCGCGGCGGCATACTGACATAAAAAAGCAAACGGGAGGACTTGACTATGAAGCAGATTCGCACGGATCTGGCCATGGAGGACGCGACGGGGCTGGACCGCGCGCATATGCCCGGCGTCCACATTTCCGAATGGGAGACGGGCGGCGTGACGATGACCGAGGTGCGCGTCGAGAGCGAGGAGGGCGCGCGGCTGATCGGCAAGCCCATGGGCGTGTACATCACCATGGAGTGCCCGCGCGTCAAAAAGCGCGATGTGGACGCGCGGCGGGCGGTGAGCGCGCTTCTGGGCGAGGAGCTGGGGCGGCTGCTCCCCCCGGGCGAGGGCGACGTGCTGGTGATCGGACTGGGCAACCGCACCGTCACGCCCGACGCGCTCGGCCCGCTGGCGGTCGATCACACGCTGGTCACGCGGCATCTGCGCCGCGAACGCCCCGAGCTGACCGGCGCAATGGCCAGCGTGTGCGCGCTTTCTCCCGGCGTAATGGGCGTAACCGGCATCGAGAGCGGCGAAATCGTGCGCGCGGTGGTCGGCGCGGTGTCGCCCCGCGCGGTCATCGCGATCGATTCGCTGGCGGCGCGCGCGCTCGATCGGCTCTCGAGCACAGTGCAGCTGACCGACACCGGCATACAGCCCGGCTCCGGCGTGGGCAATCACCGCGCGGCGCTCACGCGGGAAACGCTGGGCGTGCCGGTGCTGGCCGTGGGCGTGCCGATGGTCATCCACGCGGCGGCGCTGGCGCGGGACGCGTTCCGCCTGCTCTCCGACGAAGACGAATCGCGGCTGGACGCGCTGATGCGCGAGCTGATGGACGGCGATCTGGGCGACATGATCGTCACCCCGCGCGAGGTGGACGATCTGGTGGACAACGCGGCGGTCATGCTGGCCGGCGGCATCAATCGGGCGCTGCACCCCGGCCTGAGCGACGAGGAAATTTTGACCATGATGCAGTGAATAGCGCCGCGCCTCGGGCCATAAGCTGTCAGTGCAGGGGACGAAAGGAGCTGACGCGATATGGTCAAGATCAAGGTGATTCACGCCTCAAAGCTGCTGGCGGCGGCCGCGGCGGTCATACTGGCGATCGCGCTGATTGTGCTGGCGGTCAGCGCATCCTCGGGCGCGGCGCAGGGAACATCGGGCGAAAGGGCGGCTGCTGTGGCCGCCTTTTCCTTTTGGAGGCCGCCGAAGATGGAATTTGAGCTGCCCGGCGAAAACGAGCACGCCGATCTCATCGTCCTCGAGGACGCAGCCGTTCAGGAGGATCATACGCAGCCGGTAGAACGGCCGCGCGTGCTGATCTATCACACGCACACCCACGAGGCCTACGCCCAGACGGCGGCCGATCCCTATCGCGAGACGGAAAGCTGGCGCACGGAGGATCAGACGCACTCGGTCGTGCGCGTGGGCGAGGCGCTGGCGGCGCTTTTGACCGATTACGGCTTCGACGTGGTTCACGACACCGCCGATTACGAATATCCAAAGCTGAACACAGCCTACGCCCGCTCGCTCGATATGCTGGAAACGAAGCGCGGCGAGACATTCAATCTGTGCGTCGATCTGCACCGCGACGCGTGGGATAAGAGCATGGCCGAGTGCGCCTGTATCGGCTCCCAGCGCGCCGCTCAGCTGATGATGCTCATCGGCAACGGCGGCAATTTCGATATAAAGCCCGATTACGAGGCCAATCTGGCCTTCGCCGCGCGGCTGACCGACCGCATTAACGCCCTGTGCGACGGCCTCTGCCGCCCGGTGATGGTCAAGAACGGGCGCTACAACCAGCATCTGTTCACGCCCTCCGTGCTCATCGAGGTGGGGCACAACCTCAACACGCTGGACGAGGCGCTCGCGTCCATGCCCGTGCTGGCCGAGGCGCTCGCTGATCTGCTCAAGGAGAGCTGAACCGCCGCCCGCGCGCTTTGGACGGGCGCTACAGCGCCAGCACGCCGCCCAGCAGCCCCCGGTCGCCCTGCTCCTCACATTCGAGCAGATAGTCGGCGTTGAGATAAAATGCGGCGTGCTCTATGCACCGAAACAGCCCCGAAAGCGCGTCGATCAGCGCGTCTCGTTCGGCGCGCTCCGCCGTGCAGCCCACGCTCATGACGCGCATCGCCGCGTACACGCCCACAAGGCCGGTGTATTCGCCCGAGGGCGTCAGGCGCTTGTCGGTGAAGGGAAAATCTTCATAGAATATGTGATTGGCCAGCAGATTTTCAAACCAGCGCGGCCAGTCGGGAAAGGCGCGTTCAAAGGCAGCCGCGTCCCGCCGGTAGAGGGCGAAAAGCTGAGAATCGTCCGGATCATAGCGCTCCAGCATGGCCGCGCCGAAGCGCTCGAGCGACGGGCTGTTCTGCGCCAGCCGCCTGAGCAGGCGCACCGCGGCGGGCAGGGCGCGCTCTACCGGCCACGCGGCGGGCTGAGCGGCGGACAGCGCGGCGGCAGAATCACACGCGCCGCTTTCCTCAAAGGCGGCAAGCAGAGCGCCGATCGAGCCGATGCGAGCGGGCAGGGGACGCGTTCTGCCCTGCAAAAGCGTCAGGCAGGCGCGGGTCAGCTCGGACAGGCGGCTGTCGGAGACGACGCGCAGGCTCGGCTCGTCGCGCGTCTGGTCAGTGCGGAAGGAGAGCGGCGCTTCCTCATCCATGAGCAGCTCCGTCACGGCCTCGCAGCTGGCGGAGCAGACGCATTTGATCACGCCGTTCTCCTCGCGGACGCTGCGCGGGTACATCCGGCAGACGGCGGGCAGCACGTCCTCGCCGCATTCGCGATGGAGCATACACAATCCGTCCTCATCGTGCATGGGACAGTCGCCGCGCCAGTCGGGCGAAATGAGCGCATAGCGCTCGGGCGAAGGCGTGTCGGGCTGATGAAAGGCGCATTCCAGCCGCGCGTGCAGCCGGGGCGAGCAATCCAGGCCGATCAGCCGGAAATATTCCTTCATATCGACGGAGATCCCCCAGCCCATGCAGCAGCTGTTTCGACACGCGCCGCCCTTGCAGCGAAAGCGATCATAGTAATCGGGCGCGATTCTGATATTTTTGGACATGGCGCAAACCTCCCCACGAGCGGTTTTCAATCAAAATTTGGATATATTATAAGCACTAGCATTTAAGAATGATCGACGCGGACGCTAAAAATTCAAAAAGGCGGCGCGCTCTTTTCATTTTGAGGAAGCCGTGATATAATGGAACAAACCGCTGCAATCTGAAAGGAGCCTGCCCCTTGCGGGCGATACGGCCTATGAAGAAACACATACTCTGCTTTGGCGATTCCAACACCTACGGCTGCCGGCCCAGCGGCGGCCGCTACGACGAGGACACCCGCTGGCCCATGCGGCTGCAAGCCCTGCTCGGCGACGAATACGCCGTGATCGAGGAGGGCTTCGGCGGGCGCACCACCGTGTTCGACGATCCGGTCGAGGGCGGCTACAAGAGCGGCGCGGCGTATCTGCCGCCCTGCCTGATGAGCCACAATCCGCTCGATCTGGTCATCCTCATGCTGGGCGCGAACGACGCGAAAATGCGCTTCAACATGACCGCGCGCACCATCGCCGAGGGCAATATGCGCCTGATTCGCCTGATCCGGCTCTACGGCATGGACGATCACGGCGCGCCGCCGCGGGTGCTGCTGGTCGCGCCGCCGCCATTGGGCGAAAACATCATGCAGACCAGCTACGCGCAGGTATTCGGCGAGAACGCCGCCGCCGTAACGCGCGGCCTGGCTGCGGAATACGCGCGCTACGCCCGGCTCATGCGCTGCGATTTCCTCGACGCGGGCCGGTACGCCGCCGCCTCGCGCGAGGACGCGATCCACATGACGGCCGAGGGACACGCGCGCCTGGCCGACGCGCTTTGCGAGCGGATCCGCGCCATGAACCTCTGACGGACAGAACGCGGACATTCCGCATTGAAACACGCTTCACTCACCCGAAAGGAGAATGGATATGCTGAACTTCAACTATTACAGCCCCACGGAATTTGTCTTTGGACGCGGCGCGGAGGAAAGGGCCGGCGAGATGATCAGAAAGCGCGGCGGCACGAAGGTGCTGGTGCATTTCGGCGGCGGCTCGGCGATCAGGAGCGGACTCATGGATCGCGTGACGGCCTCTCTGGACGCGGCGGGGCTGCCCTATATCACGCTGGGCGGCGTGCAGCCCAATCCGCGCAGCTCTCTGGTGTATAGGGGCATCGAGCTGGCGCGCGCCGAGGGCGTCGATTTCATACTGGCCGTGGGCGGCGGATCGGTCATCGATTCGAGCAAGGCCATCGCGCTGGGCGTGCCCTATGACGGCGATTTCTGGGATTTCTTCTGCGGCAAGGCCAAGCCGGAGAGGGCGCTGGGCGTGGGCGTCGTGCTGACGCTGGCGGCCGCGGGCAGCGAAGGCTCGAAGAGCTGCGTCATCACGCAGGAGGACGGCGGCTTCAAGCGCGGCTGCGGCAATGAGCTGAACCGCCCCAAATTCGCGCTGATGAACCCCGAGGTCACCTACACGCTGCCCGCCTATCAGACGGCCTGCGGCGCGACCGACATGATGGCGCACGTACTGGAGCGCTATTTCACCAACGAAAAGGGCGTCGATCTGACCGACCGGCTGTGCGAGGCTGTGCTTTCGGCGGTGATCAAGGCCGCGCCCGTGGCGATCGCCGAGCCGGACAACTATGAAGCGCGCGCGCAGCTGATGTGGGCGAGTACGCTGGCGCACAACGATTCCTGCGGACTGGGGCGCGAGGGCGACTGGGCGAGCCACCAGATCGAGCACGAGCTGTCGGCGCGCTACGACGTGGCGCACGGCGCGGGGCTGGCCGTGGTGTTTCCGGCCTGGATGCGCTATCAGCTGGATCACGATCCTATGCGCTTTGCGCAGCTGGCGGTGCGCGTCTGGGGCTGCGATATGGACTTTGAGCACCCCGAAAAGACCGGCCTTGAGGGCATAGAGCGCTATGAGCAGTTCTTAAAGAGCATCGGTATGCCGACGCGCCTGGGCGAGCTTCATGTCGATCCCGCGGACATTCCCGCCATGGCCGGGAAATGCAAGCGCAACAATGCCGGCAAGCTGGGCTTCTTCCGTCCGCTGGACACCGGGGACATCGCGAAGATCCTCTATTCGGCAATGTGAAGGCGGCGGCGCGCAGGTCAAAGAAAAATTGGCGTAAAAGCGTCAAAAATGTGAGAAAGGGGCTTGACAGGCTATTCGGGATGTGCTAGAATACGGTCATTCCCCAATTTCCGGTGATTATAGCAAGAGGGATCCACCTGTTCCCATACCGAACACAGAAGTTAAGCCTCTGAGCGCTGATGGTACTTGGCTGGCAACGGCCCGGGAGAGTAAGACGTCGCCGGATTCCATAAGGCATTCTGTTGTGATTACACGATGGGGTGCTTTTTTTCTGTACAAAAGCGCTTCAGGCAGCCGATGAACGCGCCGCGCGGAATTTGTGACGGGGAAAAGGCGAAGCAGTCATACAATTTTCTCACAAATTCTCTTGACAGAAGCGGTTTCATCCTCTATACTAAAGCAGTTGTATTTTGTGAAATACGTGTTTTTCAAACACATAATTGAAAGGGTGTATCATCAATGGCAGCTTCCGTTCGTACTTACCAGCCTAAAAAGCGTCAGCGTTCCAAGGTTCATGGTTTCCGTGCCCGCATGAAGACCAAGACCGGCCGCCGCGTGCTCAAGACCCGCCGTCTGCGCGGCCGCAAGTCCCTGACCGTCTGATTTTCGTGAAAAACTCAGAGGCAAATGCGTGCGTAAGCCCCGTCCCTTCCCATGGGGCGCGGGCTTCGACGCATATCTATCGACTGGGCCGCAGGTATTCCCTGGGGCGTAACAAGCAATACGCTTACGTTTATCGCCGCGGGAAATCCTGGCCGGGCCGCAGAATGGTGCTGATCTATCTGAAGGCCCGCTTTCTGAAAGTGGGTTTTTCGGTGTCCTCAAAAGTGGGCAACGCCGTCACGCGCAATCGTCTGCGCCGCCGCATGAAGGAGGATTTCCGTCTGCTGCGGCCGTCGCTCGCGCCGGGCAAGTATATCTTCGTCGCCCGCACGGCGGCCGTAACGGCCGACAATGCCGCCATGGCCTCGGAGATGCGCGCGCTTTTGAAGAAGGCCGGCCTGATCAATCCGACCGGAGGAGAAGAATGATTCGCAGCATTCCCAAACGGATCATGCTCGGCATGATTCGTTTTTATCGTCGGTTCATCAGCCCGATGTTCCCGCCCTGCTGCCGCTTTACGCCGACCTGCTCGGCGTACGCGCTGGAGGCCATCCAGAAATACGGCGCGCTCAAGGGCGGCTATCTGGCCGTGCGCAGAATATTGCGCTGCAACCCGTTTCATCCCGGCGGCTACGATCCCGTGCCGTGACGGATGAAGTCCCCCCCCCCGTTTCAGAAGGCTCGCCGAATCGCGGCGGGACGAGAGCTGATTTTTGCTCTTTTTTCCGAAAAATCCGCAGGGGTTTTGCGGCTCTTTCCTTTTGAATAAACGGGCGTCCTTTGGGGCGAAATTTCTTCAAGGCGGCTTTGCGCGTCCCCGAGAATCAGCCGAAGGAGCGCTCATGCCCGCCGAGTGGGAAAACGCCCCCAACCGCCCGCGCCGGCGGCTGACAGGGCTTCCCTTCGCCCTTTTGCGAGGCCTGCCGCTGCAATAAGGGCGGTTACGCCTCATTGCCCCGCCCTCGAAGGGCGCGCGACGGCAGTCGGCCGTCTTTCCCGATTGCGTTTCGGATTCCCGCTTCACCGTTTTTATGAACGCGCCGCGTTCGCCCCGAAAATCGTTCTAGGAGGAATGACCCTATGCGCCTGGGATTCATCGGCGATATTCTTCGCTGGGCCTTGGATTTGATTTATTCGCTGGTCGGCAATTACGGCTGGGCCGTGCTGATCTTTACGCTGCTGATTCGTCTCGTGCTCATGCCGCTGGACATCAAGAGCCGCAAGAGCATGAAGGCCATGCAGAACGTTCAGCCCAAGATCGACGAGCTGAACAAGAAGTACGCCAACGATAAGGACAAGCTGAACCAGAAGATGGCCGATCTGTACAAGAAGGAGAAGATCAATCCCCTCTCCGGCTGTCTGCCCATGCTGATCCAGCTGCCCATACTCTTCGCCATGTTTGCGGTCATGCGCGAGGTGGCCAATGAGGAAACCATCCAGATGATCCTCGAAATCAAGCAGAACATCCTCGCGGGCATCGAGAACTATCAGCCCAAGCTGCAAAGCCTTCTGTGGATCAAGAACGTATTCCAACCCGACTCCTTCATGTCCACCGTCGTGCCCGCCTTCGGCAGCACGCTGCCTGAAATCACCAAGGCCAGCGGTACTGTGACCATGGAAATGATCGAGGAAGCCAAGGCGTTCCTCCAGACCAACGAATACAGCGCCTGGGCGGCGAACTACGGCAACGCCGTGGCTTATTCTGCGCCGCTGCTCATGTGGACAATCACCATCCCCAAGAAGTTCAACGGTCTGTTCATCCTGCCCATTCTCTCCGCTGTCAGCCAGTTCTTCACCAGCAAGTTCATGAACGCCGGCCAGCAGAGCAGCAACGCCCAGCAGGCCAGCACCAACAAGTTCATGCAGTGGTTCTTCCCGCTCTTCTCGCTGTGGATCTGCGCCAGCTCCAACGCCGCCTTCGCTCTGTACTGGGTGTTCATCAACGTGTTCCAGATCGCGCAGCAGTTCATCATCGGCAAGCTGATCGATCGCTCTGAAAACAAGAAAAAGCTCATCGAGGAGGCAAGCACCAAATGAAATCCATTGAATCGTCCGGCAAAACGGTAGAAGACGCCGTCCGCGCCGGCCTTCAGCAGCTGGGCTGCGACGCCGCCGACGTCACCATCGACGTGCTCGAGGCGGGCCGTCCGGGCCTGTTCGGTATGTTCGGCAAGCTGGCCAAAGTTCGCCTGACCCTCAAGGAAAACGATCTCGATTTCGAGATGCCGTCGCTCTCTCTGGACAGCCAGAAGACGCGCGCTCCCAAGCCCGAAAAGAAGGCCGAGCCGAAGAAGGCCGAAAAGACCGAAGCGCCCGCGCCCAAGAATGCCGAAGCGCCCGTGGCCGCGCCCCGGAAGGCCGAAAAGGCTGAAGCGCCCGAAGCGACGAAGGCCGAGGAAGCCCCCGCCGCTGAAGCTCACGCCGCCGAAGAGCCCGCCGCCGAAGAGCCCGCCGCCGAAGCGCCCGCTGCCGAAGCGCCTGTCGCCGAAGCGCCCAGAGCGCCCCGCCGCAGCCGCTCGAATCGCGCCGAAAAAGCCGAGCGCGCCGAGAGCCGCCCCGAAAAGAAGAACGACGAGCCGTTCGTGCCCAGCGATCCCGAGACGCTGAGCGAGGCCGGTCGCATCGCCTATGATTTCCTCAAGAACGTCACCGAGAAGATGGGCGTTCAGGTCGCCATCCGCGTGACCGAGGAAGCGGATCATCTGTCCGTCGCCATGATGGGCGACACGCTGGGCATACTGATCGGCCGCCGCGGCGATACGCTGGACGCGCTGCAATATCTGGTCAGTTTGCAGGTGAACAAGAACCGCGAGGGCTATATGCGCGTTTCTCTGGACACTGAAAACTACCGCGCCAAGCGTGAGGAAGCGCTGACCCGTCTGGCGCAGCGCATGGCCGCCCGCGCCCGCAAGACCGGCCGCAAGGTGACGCTCGAGCCGATGAATCCCTACGAGCGCCGTGTGCTCCATTCCGCGCTGCAAAACAATCCCTATGTGACCACCCACAGCGAGGGCGAGGAGCCTTATCGCCGCGTCGTGATCACGCTCAAGAGCAATCCCGATGAAGCTTGATCTGCACGTCCATACGAGCGAGGTCAGCGGCTGCGGCAAGGTGCCTGCGGCGGAGATGGTTCGCCTGTATCATGAGGCGGGCTATGACGCGATTGTCATAACCGATCATCTCATCGCCGGCAAGAACGCCGAAATGCCCATGGACGAGCGCGCCGGCTGGTATCTGAGCGGATACCGCGCCGCGAAGGCCGAGGGCGAACGGCTGGGGCTCACCGTCATACTGGGCGCGGAGCTGCGCTTTGACTGCGGCCATGAGGACTATCTCCTCTACGGGATCACGGAAGCGGACATTGCGCCGATCATGCGTGATCTCGACGGCGGCATACTGCCGGGCGATTTCTATCGCAGGATCCGCGAAAACGGCCGCATGACGCTCATCCAGGCGCATCCGTTCCGGCCCGAGCTTCGTCAGGCGCCGCTCGACGAGCTGGACGGCATAGAGGTCTACAACGGCCATCCCGAGCACGACAGCCACAACGATCTGGCCATGGCGCGCGCCATGCAGGGCGGCGAGGGCTTTATCAAGACCAGCGGCTCGGACGCGCACAAGATTCACCATGTGGGCCGCGGCGGCATGATCGCCGAGGAGCCGATTGCGGACAGCCTGGATCTGGCGCGCTGGCTCAGGGCGCATCCGAACGGGGAGCGCATCGAGACGCGCTGAAGCCGCCCGCTATAATCATCATACGAATAAACATAAACCCTCCTGTCGCATGGCGGCGGGAGGGTTGCTTTATATGGCGGCCGAACAGGCGCTATAGATCCCCCAGTTCAACCGGGAGTTATGGGTAAGAGCTTTAGCAAAAGTCGTGGCGCCGCATGATAGAGGCAGCGCCGCAGGGAAATAGCAGCCAAGGCGCAAAAGAGGCCGAAGCGAATCCTCGAGCAGTAAATTTGCGAAACGGAGAGTGACGGACAGTTTTTCCGAGGCCCTCTTTAGGGGGCGGCCATGGTCAATATGCCCCTGCAAAGCCGGGGCAATAAAAACGACCGCGGTTTCCGGCAAGATCCGCGATCGAGACGGCGGGCGCTACGGCAGGTTCTCCTGTCCGGCATGATCGAGCCGATAGCCGCCGGGCGTCACGCCGTACTGCGCCTTGAACATCTTCGTAAAGTGAAGCGGATCGGAAAAGCCGCTCAGCGCGGCGATTCGGGCGACCGACAGATGCGATGAGACGAGCAGCTTGCAGGCATAATTCAGGCGCATATCCCGCAGATAATTGTGGAAGGACTTGCGCGTTATCGCGCGGAAGCATTTGGCGAAATAGCTCTCCGAAAGCGAGACGAGAGCGGCCGCCTGGCTGACCGATATGTCCTCCGTAAAATGGCCGTCCAGAAAAACCATCACGCGCTGCATCGCGCGCAGAATTTCGGGCGAATAGCGCGAGCAGCCGCTCTGGACGGCCAGCGTGCGCCGAAGCCCCGCAATCCAGTCCACCCACTGATACCAGAACTCATAGCGCTGAAAGGGCGCGCTTTCCGCATTGTTCTCCAGAAGATGCTGCCATTTGACGCGCACGCCGAAGAAGAGATTGGCCACCGTGTTGCCGGGCAGGCGCAGGCGCTGTATGGTCGAGAGGATTTTCAGATACAGCGCGTTGTCGCCCAGCCAGTCGAGCGAATAGAGCTGCTCCTCGAGCCAGCGGAAGGTCTTTGAATTGAGCATGGATTCTCCGCCGCCCGGCCATTCCGGCTCGTAAATGCGCAGATTGGGCAGCGCGCGGTAAAAATAATCGCGATTCATGAACGCCTCGCCGGCATACACGATGTCGGGAACGCGCGCCTGACGAACGTCGCTGAAAAAGAGCAGCGGAGCGTGCCCCGGAAGGCCGTTTTCAATTTCAACGCGCGTCTCCTCGCTGGTTTCCCAGTCAAAGAGCAGCAGCCACGCGTCGTGGCCGAGGGAGCGGCACTCGCACTTCAGCGCCTCGGGCGGCCTGTAACCGGGGGCGTTGACGAGCATCAGCGCCTGTATGTAGGAGCCGTCGGCCGCGCCGCCGCTTTCCTTTCGGCGGGCGACCGTCTCGCCGATGCGGCGGAGCGTGGCGTAAAAGCTGTCCTGCTCGATTTCGGATTTGTGAATATAGTCGATCGCGCCCAGGCGCAGCGCCTCCTGCACATAGGAAAAATCGTCGTGATAGGTCATGATGACCACGGGCAGATCGTTCCGCTCGGCCTTGAGATGACGGATCAGATCCAGCCCTGTCTCGCCGGGCATCACAATGTCGGTAAAGATCAGATCGACGTCATGACGCGCGGACAGCTTAGCGCGGGCCTGGGGGACGCTGCCCGCTTCATCGACGACCTGCATACCGGCGCTCGCCCAGTCTATGCCGCAGCGCAGGCCGGTGCGCACAAGGCCTTCGTCATCGACAAGCATGATGTTCAGCATAATGGCTTCCCTCTATCGTTCAATGGTGATCGTTATGGCGGTTCCCACGTCGGGCGCGGAATCGATCTCAATGCGCACGCCGCTGGCATACATCATTTTGAGCGCCCGAAAGACGTATCTCAGGCCGATGCCGCCGTCCTGCGGATCGGTCGACCGGGCCAGCGCGCGCAGTCTTTCAAGCGTTTCGGCGTCCATGCCGCGGCCATTGTCGGCAACGCGGATATAGACGCAGCGCGCGTCCTCGGAGACGGAGACGGTCAGGATCAGGCCGTCGCGCCAGGCGTGCCGCAGAGAATTTTCAACCAGCGGCTGGAGCGTATAGCACGGCGCGGGCAGGGCGAGCGTCTCCTCGCCGACGCTGATTTCGCGCCGATATTCAAAGGGACGGATGCGCTTTTGCAAAAACAGATAGCCGTCCATGGCGTTCAGCTCGTCGCGCAGCGTCGTCAGCTGCTGCTTGCCCAGGTTGTAGTAGATCAGCCCGTTCAGCGCGGCCAGCATCTCGGCCACCTCGTCCTGACCGTCGCGGCGGGCCAGCCATTTGATGTTGTCCAGCGTGTTGTGCAGGAAGTGCGGATTGATGCGGCTGAGCAGCAGCTCGTTTTCCAGCTCGGCGTTTTTCTTCGCCTCGGCCTCCGTCTGGCTGACAAGGCGGCGAATATCGCCGCGCATCTGATTAAACTGAGCGCGGAATTCGTTCAGTTCCGTGCTGTTGCTGCGCGGCGTATACAGCTCGGAGGGCTTCATGGCGCTGATCTCCTGCGCAAATTCCCGAATGGGGCCGTAGACCTGCCGCCAGATGAGCCGCGCCAAAAGGATGAACAACGCCAGACAGGCCGTCAGCAGGAGCGCTCCCTGAATATAGAGCGGAAAATAAACGCCGTGATAGTAGCTCTCATTGACGGCCCCCACGAACGTCCAGCCGCTGTTTTCGGCGTACAGTATGTGGTAATCCGCGAGCGCGCCGCCCTCCGAAAGCGCATGGAAGGACGCGCCGCAGGGCAAAAGCGTCTCGTCGGAGGAGCAGCGTATGACGCCCGCGCCGTCCAGAAGCGCCTTGTCCATATGGAAGGTCTCGTCGTTGACGTCGTAGAGCGGATCGAGCAGATCCTCCATAAAGTGCGTGGAGGACTCGATATAGACGGCGAAATGCCGCTCCTTCAGGATGGTCGTAAAGGGACGGCACAGCGATATGACGACGTTGTTTTTGAAGCGGCTGAGCGATTCGTGCGGCGCGTAAACCGTGGCGCGCCGCCAGGTCGTCAGCGGCGTAAGCACGTCGTCCAGATCGGCGCGCGTGAGCCGCTCGGAGGAAATGAGCGCTTCGTCGTTGTCCAGATCAATCAGCGCGATCAGGCCGATGCTGGGCGAGGAGTGAATATAGGTATTGAACGTCTTTTCAATATAGCCCTGCATCTTCGCCTGAGAAACGGCGTCCCGCCCGGTCAGAATCTCGTCCAGCTGATCGGCGACAGGACTGCCGTCATAGGAAATATCGACGGTCAGCTCATAGGCCGTGTCCAGCATATCGCGCAGCTTGTTCGCGCGCATTTCCAGCGCCAGGAAGAAGCTGTCATAGATGCGCTTATTGACGATCTGCGTCATGTTGGAGCTGGTAATCGCAAAAAAGAGCAGCATGACGAGCAGCGGCACCAGCGTCAGTATGGCGATCAGCCGGTTCCGAATTGAGGACAGCGCCTGCCTGAGCAGAGCGACGAGGCGAAACCGCGGACGGCCCTCCGCCCCCGAATTCCGCTCCGGAGCATGAAAAGAGCGCATGACGCCGCCTCCCATTTTACAATGCGCGCTATCCGGCCCCCGTCGATGCGGCACGCGCCGGACAAATCTTTCTCTTCCTTTTAGTATAATGTGAAATGATGAAATTGTCTACTGGGCAAAACGCTCTTTTGAACGGGGTCAAAACGGTTCAGCAGTTTTAAGTGTTAATAAAATACGATGAAAAAGCACAGCATCAGAAAGCGTATAGTCCATTGTGCGCAATGCCAATTAAATATATAATAATTCCAAGCCCTATAAAGTGAAGGAGGAGATCCCATGAAGAAACTGCTGGCGCTGCTGTTGGCGCTGTCCCTGAGCCTGTGCGGCCTGAGCGCGGCTCTCGCGGAGGACGACGACTACATTCCCGATTCGGAATTTTCCGAACAGCAGCTGGAGGAAGCCAAGCTGTACAAGGACTATTCCGGCCAGGGCAAGAGCTTTACGCTGGCCAAGGCCATCACCATCGACGCCGCGCTGCCGGAGGGGCAAACCGTCGAGGACAACCTGTGGATCGATCTGTTCAAGATCAATTTCGGCGTAGAGCCGATCGTCGAATGGTATGCCGCCGCGGGCGACGCCTACAACCAGAAGGTGTCCATGTGCATCGCCTCGGACGACATTCCCGATTACATGGAGGTCAACGTCAATCAGTGGCGTATGCTGGCCAAGTCCGGCATGCTGGCCGATCTGACCGACTACTATGAGCACAACATCAGCGCCGCCAAGCGCAAGAAGTTTGCCGACATCGACGACAAGCCGCTCAAGGTCGTGACCTACAAGGGCCAGATCACCGGCTATCCGTCGATCAACCCCGGCGCGGATTCCGGCTCTCTGGTGTGGCTGCGCACCGACTGGCTGGAGAACCTCGGCCTGGAGGAGCCCAAGAGCTACGAGGATCTGACGGCCATACTGGACGCGTTCGTCAACAAGGATCCCGACGGCAACGAGCAAAACGACACGGTCGGCCTGATCATCGCGCCCGACGAGTACAAGTCCACCGGCGCGAATACCGGCAACACCGGCGAAATGTTCCTGCGCTACGGCGCGGGCGTGGGCATGTGGATCAGGGACGAGAGCGGCGAGGTGAGCTACGGCTCGATCAGCCGAAACGCCGTGCCCTGCCTGGAGCAGCTCAACGCCTGGTACAAGGCGGGCCTTATCCATCAGGACTGGGTGTCGCTGGGCGACAATCTGCGCCAGGACATCTCCGCGGGCCGCTGCGGCGCGTTCTTCGGCCCCTGGTGGGAGAGCTGGAATCTGGCCGATTCCGTCGTCAATGATCCCAAGGCCGTCTGGAAGAGCTACGGCTTCGCGGCCGACGACGGCAAGTTCTATGTCGGCATGACCGATCCGGCCGCCAGCATCGCCGTCATCAGCGCGGACGCCGAGGATCCCGAGATGATCTGGCAGCTGCTGGTCGTCGGCCGTCCCATCGCGTCCGTCCGCTCCCGCGCCTTGCAGAAGGCCATCGAGGAAGCCAACGCCGCGGCGTTGGCGGCCGGTCTGGAGCACAGCTATCAGCCCTTCCGCCTCAACGTTTCCACCGTCATGACCGTTGAGAACAACTACCGCTATATCTGGGGCCTCCACGACGGCACTCTGACCTGGGAGGACTGCGACAAGGAGTACTTCGAGAACAACGGCGGCGTTGAGCACTTTGATCCGTCCTCCTGCTACGCCGCGCAGGTGACCAAATACTATCTCAACGTGCTGGAGCGCGAGAACCCCTATGAGGACATCGGCGAATGGTCCAACGGCATGGGCTACGGCGTGGGCGTCGCGCCCATGGCGCAGGACAACTGCGAGCGCCTGTACAACGACTTCATCGGCCAGACCGAAACCATGGCGACCAAATGGGCCTATCTGCAAACCATGGAGGAGGAAGCCTACACCAAGATGATCCTGGGCGATACCGACGGACTGAGCATTTCCGATTACTTCGACAAATTCGTCGATGAATGGAAGGCTCAGGGCGGCGAGAAGATCACCGCCGAGGTTAAGGAAGCGCTGAACTGACGCGCAAAAAAAACGTTGGGAGAGGCCTGCGCTGTCAGGCCTCTCCCTGCGCTTAATCGCACAATGACACGCGACAATGAAAGGATTGGAACGCTATGAGCGAGGTGCGGCATGAAGCCGGCCGGTCGGCCTTTATGCGGAAGTGGGAAAAATTTGTGCGCGGCGAGCGGCTGCGCCTCAATTTGATGATGCTGCCGGGCGTCGTCTTTGTGTTTCTGTTCAACATGATGACGCTGCTGGGCATCGCCGTCGCCTTTCAGGATTTTATCCCGCGGCGGGGATGGTTTGGCTCCGAGTGGGTGGGGCTGCGCAATTTCAGGCTGTTTTTTGAAATGCCCAACGCCTACACCATACTGCGCAACACGCTGGTCATCGCCATCAGCAAGATTGTCCTGACGCTGATCGTGGCCGTGCTGTTCGCGCTTCTGTTGAGCGAGATTAAGAACAACAAGGTCAAGCGCTGCGTGCAGACGGCCGTCTATCTGCCGCACTTTGTGTCGTGGGTCATTTACGCCACGATCATGCGCCTTCTGCTCAATTCGGACGGCCTGGTCAATCGGCTGCTGACGGGTCTGGGGCTGGCCGCGTCGCCCGTCAAGTTTCTCTCCTCGAAGCAGCTGTTCCCGGTCGTGATGATCATGACCGACGTGCTGAAGGAATTCGGCTACAGCTCGGTCATCTATCTGGCGACCATCACAGGCATCAATCCCTCCTATTACGAGGCGGCGGCCATCGACGGCGCGACGCGGCCGAAGATGATGTGGTATATCACGCTGCCCTGCCTGCTGCCGACGATCGTGCTCCTGGCCACGCTCTCGGTCGGAAACGTCCTGAGCGCGGGCTTCGATCAGATATTCAATCTCTACAATTCCGCGGTCTATGAGACGGGCGACATCATCGATACATACGTCCATCGCGTAGGTCTGGTCAGCCTGGATTACGGCCTGGGCGCGGCCATCGGTCTGTTCAAGTCGGTCGTCAGCTTCGTATTGATCGTCACATCGTACACCGTGGCGGCGAAGGTGGCCGACTATCATATCTTTTAAGGAGGCGGCGGACATGAACAGGAGAAAGAAGAAGATCAACGTTTCGCAGATTGTCCTCGCCGCGTTTCTGCTGCTGCTGGGATTGATCTGCATCTATCCGATGTGGTACACTTTCATCGTCTCGTTTTCGGACAAGGCCAAGGTCACGGCCGGCAAGGTGCTGTTTCTGCCAAAGGATCTGACGTTTACGGCCTATGAAAAGCTGCTCTCAGACGGCAGCTTCTTCCGGGCGTTCCTGGTGTCGGTCGAGCGCTGCGTGCTGGGCGTGGGGCTGAACATGGTGCTCATGGCGCTGACGGCCTATCCGCTGGCCATGCCGGCGGCGCGCTTCCCGGAGCGGCGCGTGTATGTGTGGTATCTCATGTTCAATATGCTCTTCTCGGGCGGCACGATCGGCTGGTATCTCAACATAAAGTATCTGCATCTGCTGGACAGCATATGGGCGCTGGTGCTGCCCATGGGTCTGCCCATCTACAACGCCGTGCTGCTGATGAACTTCTTTAAGAGCGTGCCCATCGACATGAACGAATCGGCCACGGTGGACGGAGCCAGCCCGCTGACCATACTCGTGCGCATCTATCTGCCGGTTTCGCTGCCGGCGCTGGCGACGGTCGGGCTGTTCTGCTTCGTGTCGCACTGGAATTCCTGGTATGACGGCCTGGTGCTGATCAACAAATCGACGCTGATGCCGCTGCAAACGCTGATTTATCAGCTCAACGTGCGCATCGATACAGACAACATGACCTCCGAGCAGCTGCGCGAGATGGCGAAGATGTCCTCCGAAACGCTCAACGCCGCCAAGGTCATCATTGCGCTGGCGCCGCTGATGTGTATCTATCCCTTCCTGCAAAAATACTTTGTATCCGGCCTGACGCTGGGTGCTGTTAAGGAGTAAGCGATGAGTCAAGCAAGACTGGCCCGTGTGGAAATGGTCAACGGAATCCCCGCGCTGACGATCGACGGCAAGCCCTACGGCCCGATGAGCTATCAGTGGGCGCTGGGCAGGGACAGCGCGCGTCAGCTCAAAAGCATCGGCGAGACGGGCGTAAAGCTGTATTTTCTGCACATTACGCTCTCCGATCCCGAAAAGCTGGACGAGTTTATGCAGAAGCTGCGCGACCATGTGCGTCTGCTGCGCGAGCAGGTTCCGGACGCCGTGGCCATCATCTGGTTTATGTTTACGCCCTATGAGACGTTCGGCGAAAAATATCCGGACGAGGTGATCGTGTTCAACGACGGGCGCAAGGGCGGCTGGACGCGGCCCGATTTCATGCACGTTCGCGACGGCGAGGTGCCGCGCTATTCGTTCGCCTCCGAGGTCTGGAAGAGCGAAATCTGCGGGATGCTGCGCGAAATCGTGCGCCGGATCAATGAATCCGATCTGGCCGAGACGATCGTCGGATACTTTTTCTTCTCGCTGTGCTATGAGTGGAGCTGGTTCTGGGATTACGACGCGGCGACGCGCTGCATGGATTACTCGCCCGCCATGCGCGCGGCCTTCCGCAATTATCTGATCGAAAAATACGCCGGCGACGTGCGCCGGCTGCGCGCGGCCTGGCGGGACGAAACGCTTTCGTTCGAAACGGCGGCCATTCCGAGCCTCGAGCGGCGCAATGAAACCGATTACGGCGTGTTCTGGGATCCCAGGCGCAGCGCGCAGGTGATCGACTATGCCGAATGTCACGCGCAGGTGGTGACCGACAAGCTGGCGGCCTTTTCAAAGGCGTGCAAGGAGGCGAGCGAGGGGCGCGCCGTCGTCGGCTCGTTCTGGGGCTATCTGCAGAACCAGAACTTCCTCTGGGGCGGTCAGGCGCGCTTCAAGGCGCTGATGGACTGGCCGTATCTCGATTTCTGGGCCGCGCCCTACACCTACGAAAACAAGGCCCCCGGCGACTATTCCTCCATGCGCTATCTGATCAAATCGCTGCAAAAGCACGGCAAGCTCTATTTTGCCGAGGCGGATACGTTCATATTCGATACGGGCAAAGATTCGCTCCGGCACCACGGCTTTCCGCAGACCACATTCGAGCAGTCGCGCGAGCTGCTCAAGCGCGATTACGTCTATCCGCTGTGCGAGGGCACAAACTCCTGGTGGATCGACTGGTCGGGCGGCGAGTCGATGTACCGGCAGGACGGCTTCAAGCCGCTCATGGCGCGCATGACGCAGATCACCCGCGCCGCCTATACCATGCCGATGGGCGGCGTCAGCGATGTGGCCGCCGTCGTCGATCAGGAGAGCCTGCTTTCCTGCACCGACAGGCGGATCGTCAGCAATCTGGCCAACAAGGCGCTGAGCGAGCCGGCGCGCACGGCGGAGGAGGCCGTCCGGCGGTTCCCCTCCTATCTGACCTATAACGCCATCGACCGCTTCCGCATCCATGAGCTGCCGCGCCTGGGCACGCCGGTGGATTTTTACGAGACGGACGACGTGCTGGACGGTCGCGGCCGCCGGCATAAGATGTACATCTTCCTCAACAACTACGTCATGGACGAGATGGAGCGGCGCAGGCTAGACGAGACGCTCAAGCGGGACGGCAATGTGCTGGTGTTCATGTACGGCGCGGGCCTGATCCGGCCGGACGGCGCGGCGAGCGTCGGCCCCGAGAACGTGAGCGCGGCGACCGGCATCCGCATGGGCGCCTCCATGACCGATCAGCGCGCGCGGATGCGCCTGACCGACGAGGCCGCCCGGCTGCTCGGCCTGACGGCGGGCAGCGAGGTGGGCGATTTTGAGCGGCCGATCACCTCCGGCTTCGACTACGCGTCCAATTCGGAAATTCCCTTCAAGCCCGCGCCCAACCGGATCAACCCCGCGCTCTATGTCGATGATCCCGAGGCGCAGGTGCTGGGCACTTACATCGAGGGCGGACGGCCCGGCTTTGCGATCAAGCGCTTTGACGACTGGACGAGCGTCTATATCGGCTCGCCGGGCATACAGGCCGAGGTGCTGCGGGCGCTGGCGCGGCTGGCCGGCGCGCATCTGTACATCGACGACGGCGATGTGATCGTCTATGCCAACGAGAGCTTCATCGGCGTTCATACCGAGCGCGAGGCCGATTACGAAATTCGCCTGAAGCGGCGCGCCGACGTGTGCGAGGCCTTCGACGGACACCCGGTCGCGCGGGATGTCGATCGCTTCGTCGAGCACATTCCGGCGCAGACCACGCGGCTGTACTGTCTGCATCCCGATCAAATGAAATAGCTCCCGCCCCGCCGCGGATGAATCGCAGAAAAACGCGATCCGTCCGCGGCGCTTTTAGCGTATGTTTCCATAGGGAAAGCGGGCCATTTCGAGCGAATTTGTCGTCCGTTCAAGGCTTTCGGGCACAGAAACGGCGGCAAAGACGCCGAAATTTCCGCTTAACGACTTGAGACAGATCCTAATTTCAAAAAAATTGAAAAAGCCTATTGACAAATGAGAAGCGCCGTCGTATAATACTACCAACCTACCAAGATGGTAGAGAAAAGTGAGGCAAGAGAACATGAGCGTTTTGATGGTCTTTCGATGTTGCGCGGGCGCTGAAGAGAATGGCTGCCGCCTCTGATTCTATTTGAAAATATCAAGCTAAAAAGGAGATCATCATTATGTCCAAGATTTATACGTCCGCGGATCAACTGATCGGAAAGACCCCCCTGCTGGAGCTGACTCATATCGAAAAAAAGCATAGCCTGAAGGCGAAGATCCTCGCCAAGCTGGAATACTTCAATCCTGCCGGCTCCGTGAAGGACAGAATCGCCAAGGCCATGATCGACGACGCGGAAGAAAAGGGCCTTCTGAAGGAAGGCTCCGTCATCATTGAGCCGACCTCCGGCAACACCGGCATCGGCCTGGCCTCGGTCGCCGCGGCGCGCGGATACCGCATCATCATCGTCATGCCCGAAACCATGAGCGTCGAGCGCCGTCAGCTGATGAAGGCCTACGGCGCTGAGCTGGTGCTCACCGAGGGCGCGAAGGGCATGAAGGGCGCGATCGCCAGGGCCGACGAGCTGGCGAAGGAAATCCCCAACAGCTTTGTGCCCGGCCAGTTTGTCAACGAGGCCAACCCCAGGGCGCATTTCGACACCACCGGCCCGGAGATCTATGAGGACACCGACGGCGCGGTCGATTATTTCGTCGCGGGTGTGGGCACCGGCGGCACGATCACCGGCGTGGGCCGCTATCTGAAGAGCAAAAAGCCCGATGTAAAGGTGGTCGCGGTCGAGCCGAAAAGCTCCGCCGTGCTGTCCACCGGCGTGGCCGGCGCGCACAAGATCCAGGGCATCGGCGCGGGCTTCGTGCCGGCCGTGCTGGATACCAAGGTCTATGACGAGATCATTCCCGTCGAGAACGACGACGCGTTTGCCACCGGCCGCGAAATCGGCCAGAGCGAGGGTGTGCTGGTGGGCATTTCCTCCGGCGCGGCGCTGTGGGCGGCCATCGAGCTGGCCAAACGCCCCGAAAACGAGGGCAAGACCATCGTCGTGCTGCTGCCCGACACCGGCGACCGCTATCTCTCCACGCCGCTGTTCTCCTGATTTATAAGCAAGGAAGGCGAAAAGCATGATTCCCACTTTGGACGAGGCCAGAGCGCTGCTGAAGGAATACAACGCAGAGCCGTTTCACCTGAAGCACGCCGAGATCGTTTCCGGCGTTATGGTGTATTTTGCGCGTGAGCTGGGCTATGAGGACGAGGCCGATTTCTGGGCGGTCGTAGGGCTGCTTCACGATCTGGATTTCGAGCGCTATCCCGAGGAGCACTGCATTAAGGAGCAGGAAATCATGCGCGCGGCAGGGCTGGACGAATCCATCGTCCACGCGACGGCCAGCCACGGCTACGGCCTGACCGTGGATATAAAGCCCGAGCACACCATGGAAAAGGTACTTTACGCCACCGACGAGCTGACCGGCCTGATCGGCGCGGTGGCGCTGATGCGGCCCTCGAAGAGCGTGGACGATCTGGAGCTGAAGTCGGTCAAAAAGAAGTATAAGAACGCCAATTTCGCGGCGGGCTGCTCGCGCGAGGTGATTGAGCGCGGCGCGGAAATGCTGGGCTGGAGCCTGGACGATCTGATTTCAAAAACCATACTGGCCATGCGCGCCACGCCGGCCGCCCGCTTCGACGACTGACCGCGCAGAAAAATATCCCCCTTCTGCGGCGCTCGAACATTCTCTGTTCGGGCGCCGCTTTTTCAGCGATAAAATAACGTGCGCTTCGGCGATACGGATGGAACGGCGGCGCGTTTTATGATATACTCGGCATGGTTTGCGTCAAAGGCAGTTTATTGATGAAAGCATGAGGAAGCGCACATGGAAATTACGGTTGAGGAAATGCGGCGGCTTTCGCCAGAGGACTATATATTGATCGATATGCGCAACGAGCAGACGCGCGATTACGGCGTGATTCCGGGCGCGCTGCCCGTCTCGCAGGAAGAGCTGGAGAGCAATCCGCCCGAAACGGACGGAAGGAAGCTCATCCTCTACTGCGCGCACGGCCAGTTCAGCCTGGACGCGGCCGAGGCGCTGCGGGAGAAGGGCATCGACGCATACAGTCTCAGGGGCGGCTATATCGAATGGCTGCGCGATCAGATGGAGCGCCAGCAGGCCGGCGAGCTGTGTCAGCGCGTGGAAAACAGCCTGCGCAAAAAGTTCCGCGAAAAGCTGTGGTGCAATTTCACGAAGGCCGTGCGCGATTACGAGCTGGTGAAGAGCGGCGACCGCATCGCCGTGTGCATTTCCGGCGGCAAGGATTCCATGCTGATGGCCAAGCTCTTTCAGGAGCTGCATCGCTACAGCAGGGTGCCCTTCGAGCTTGAGTTTCTCGTGATGGATCCCGGCTACAGCCCCGCCAACCGGCAGGTGATCGAGGAAAACGCCAAAAAGCTGAATATCCCCATCCGCATATTCGAATCGAACATCTTCGATTCGGTGTATCATGTGGAAAAATCGCCCTGCTATCTGTGCGCGCGGATGCGGCGGGGGCATCTGTACAGCTATGCCAGAGAGCTGGGCTGCAATAAAATCGCGCTGGGGCACCACTATGACGACGTGATCGAAACCATCCTCATGGGGATGCTCTGGGGCGCGCAGATCCAGACCATGATGCCCAAGCTGCACAGCACCAACTTCGAGGGCATGGAGCTGATCCGGCCGCTCTATCTCATCCGCGAGGACGACATCAAGGCCTGGCGCGACTACAACGAGCTGCATTTCATACAGTGCGCCTGCAAATTCACCGACACCTGCACCACCTGCTCGAACGAGGAAACGCGTTCAAAGCGCGTGGAGGTCAAGCAGCTCATCAAGGAGATGAAAAAGACCAACCCGCTGGTTGAAAAGCACATCTTCAAGAGCGTCGAAAACGTCGCGCTGGACGCGGTGATCGCCTATAAAACCGGC